>CACYBR010000519.1 GCA_902772705.1 uncultured Planctomycetota bacterium | reverse complement strand
GGTTGCGCGGGAGCGTCGGGCCGCTCAGGTATGCGTTTACCGCTTGTCACATGGGTGAAAGGACGTATAATGAACGAATCGTTGTAAGACCGCCGCGCGTTACTCCGTAATTCCCCCGACGCGCGCGGCATAGCGTCTGGAAACATACGAAGGTTTATTCATGAGCAAGAGACTATTAACGGGCCTCCAGCCGAGCGGCGAGCTGACGATCGGCAACTATATCGGCAGTATCAGGCAGGTCGTCAACTATGAGAAGGAATACGAAACGTTCCTTTTCGTACCCGATATGCATTCGATTACGGTTCCTCAGGATCCTGAGACGCTTCACCGTCGCGTTCGCGAGATCGTCGGCATGTATATTGCGTGCGGCGTTTCTCCCACGATCAACCACATTTATATTCAGTCGGAGATTCCAGAGCATGCGAACCTCTCCTGGATCCTCGAATGTCATTCATACATGGGCGAACTTTCGCGCATGACGCAGTTTAAGGCGAAGTCTGACGGAAAGAAAGAGATTGGTTGCGGGCTTTTTACTTATCCCGTGCTCATGGCCGCCGACATTCTGCTCTATAAGGCCGACTACGTTCCCACTGGCGTTGACCAGAAGCAACATGTTGAACTTGCTCGCAACATTGCGCAGCGATTCAACTCGAAATACGGCGAAACTTTTGTCGTGCCGGAACCCGTCATTCCAAAGATTGGCGCGAAGATTCGCGATCTTCTCTATCCTGAAAAGAAAATGAGCAAGAGCGCGGAGAACCCCAAGAGCTCCATTTTCCTAACCGATCCGGAGAAGGCGATTCGTAAGAAGATCATGGGCGCGGTCACCGACTCCGAGACGACGATACGGTTTGACGAAGTCAACAAGCCGGGCGTTTCCAATTTGCTGACGATTTACGCGTGCTTTACGGACACGACGATTGAAGAGACGGAAAAACATTTTGCGGACGCGCGGTATGGCGATCTCAAGAAGGAGGTCGCGGAAGTCGTCGTCGCGAAGCTCGCCGAGCTCCAGAGTCGCTATGCCGAAGTCATGCAGTCTGGAATAGTCGACGAGACTCTTGATCGTGGTCGCGACTACGTTCGCCCCATCGCTCAGGAAACCTACGATCAGGCGCGTCGTCTCGTCGGGCTTGGACGGATTTGATTTTATCGCGTTCGGTTTGAAAGAGCATACGTCGGTTAGAAAACGCGTTTCTGGAAGGGAGACGCGTTTTTTTTATCTTTGCTTTGGCGCCAATCGTGCAAAAGTCAATGCGGATACAGATCGGGCTAACGCATCGTGAACCGAAAAAGAAGACCATTCGCGGTCGTTTCGGAGCGCCGGTCAAAAACGCAAGGAAAGACAGAGGAGAGCAGAGGTGAGTACGACGACGCGTGTTTTAGATTCTGCCGGCAGGCTTGTATGCATTTACGTGTCCGACAGCCGACCGTGGCGCGAGAGCCGCGCCGGGTATCGGTACGTCGAGCGAGGGTATGGCCCGACGATCAGCGTGACAGGCGATTATTTCAGGGCTTACGAGTATTATTCTTATGTGCGCGAGCAGCTGGAGCTCAACGACGTGCGCACTGGCGTGAACCTGGTTGATTCGGAGCGCACTCGTCACATTCTTGAGGGAGAACCGGTCGTACAGCGCGTCGAATCGACGCTTTTCAACGAGCCGGTCGTTACGACGAGCGTCAGCGGCTGGTCTGGCGGTCATGCCAACCCGGACGCGGTGAAATATGGCAAGACGCAGATTCCCGAATTCTGGACGAGCGACCGTTTCATGTTTGAGGTTTCCGACGTGCTCGCAGACGCCAACACACGATGGCGTCGTCAGTCGGATTCGACGTTCTTCCACACCGGCGAAGGTTCGCCGGAACGTTATGTTTGCGTTGAAGAGCGTTACGGCGTTCCTATTCGTGTCGTCGCCGATCGCGTCGACAACGCGTTCCGCTGTGTGACCGCGTTTCCAGACTACGCCGCGTCGGAGTATGACGTCGAAAACGACGGAGAACGCTCCGATATCAGCGTAGTGTGAGAACTTACGTCTCATTCTGAAAGCGAGGGGTTCTTTCCTGTGAATAGGGGAGGACCCCTTGTTTTTTTACGCCGCGCGACGAGCTCCCGCTCTTGCATGGGTTGGCGTCAGAGGACGAGGTTTTCTTTATCAACCGCGAATTGCCTCTTTCGAATTGAAGAGCCTTCGTGATTTCCCGACTTGAACGCCTGACGGCGCTTCCCTGAGCGTAACGATTGACGTTTTATTTCAAGACCTAACGTTTGTCCGTAGTTGTATCGGGACGGGACCGACGCTGGCATGAGCCAAGAATAAACAAGGACCTCTCCCCGTCTCGGGAAGAGGCCCTTAATGATGTGAGTTTCTTGAGATTCACGGCGTTCCGAGGTCAGAATCCGAAATCAACGTTTTCGACTTCGACGGATTCCTGCTTTTCGACCGGACGCGCTTCGGTATGAACCGGATGACCTTCGATATAGACGGCGCGGAACGGTCTGGCGGGACAGATGAATTCGCAACCCCCGCAACCGACGCAGAGGGTCACGTCCGCTTCCGGAATCGTGAGCGTTCCCTTGTAAGGAATCATGTGAAGCGCCTGCGTCGGGCAGTGTTCGGAGCAGGCGCCGCAACTCGTTTCCTTCGCGTAGACGATGCAGTTCTCTTTGATAAAGACGACATGCCCCATCTGCTTAAGCTGTTTTTCTTCCTTGGGGAGCGGAAGAAGCGCGCCTGCCGGGCAGACGTCGCAACATTTCGTGCAATCGTAGTTGCAGAAGCCGTACGTGAAGTCCAGTCGCGGCTGCATAAAGCCCTTGAGACCTGCTTCCAGACCAGCGGGCTTGATGATGCGCTGAGGGCACTTCGTCACGCAAAGGTGACACCCGACGCAACGGTTCTGGAATCGTTCGAGAGAGAGCGAACCCGGCGGCGTAATAAT
>CACYBR010000518.1 GCA_902772705.1 uncultured Planctomycetota bacterium | reverse complement strand
GATTAGTCAGATCTCGCCAACTCCAGATCCGCGTCAACACGACGAAAAGCAAAAATCCGTTTGGGTCCAAAACGTCATAACCACGATTCTACTCGACAAAGTCCTGTAGAACCTCCTAGTCTAACGCTTGTAGACGATTATAATGAGAACAGTCAGAAATTCGAGGGGGCTATCGCTAAAAAGCTCTCATTTCATCTAATTTAGAATTTTTAACGTCGTTGAACATTGACACAATCGGTACAATTACCAAGAATTATACTCGGATTCGACAAGAGACTTCGTCGTTTCAAGCTGAACTTGAAACAACATGACCTCAACCGGCAGGTCTGTAAGAGAAGTTTTATTCGTTTACGTAAACGTTTTTTGTACACAAGAGAACAGAGAAGCGTCAACAAACACATTTTATTGTGCGGAAGCGCTTATATACACGAAAGAAAAAACATGTCGATCATCAATCAGACGCCCCGTGCGGCGCTTCCGGCGCGTGAAGTCGAAGCGCCAACGTATGTTTTCGAATCAGGAGCGGACGCGTGCAACCACGTTGCCCAACAGATTGCTTCGATCGTTCGAGATCGAAACTCCCTCGGGCAAAACGCGACGCTTGGCCTTGTCGCGGGTTCCAGTCCAATCGGAGTCTATCAGGAACTGGTTCGGCTTCATGAAGAAAATAGTCTCGATTTCTATCGAACGTCCCTCTTCATCGTCAATGAGTATTATGGCTTGGACAAGGATCGTCTTCAGAGTATGCGCCGCTGGCTCATGGACAACTTCGTCATGAAGATGAATATCCCTCTGGAGAATGTGCATTTCTTCGACGCAACGCTTCCGCTCGAGCAGATAGAAGCCAGTTGCCGTCAGTACGAAAACGAGATCGTCGCAGCCGGCGGTTTCGACGTTCTTCTGCTTGGCGTTTCCACGAACGGCGCGGTCGGTTTTAACGAACCTTATACTTCCAGAACGAGCCGTACGCGTCTTGTTCAACTCGACCCAGAAACACGCCTCAACGCCGCCTCGCTTTTCTTCAGCGAGTCCAACGTTCCGACCCACGGCGTCACGCTCGGCTTCGGCACCATGATGGAAGCGCGCAAGATCGTCGTTCTGGCGTTCGGAGACGCCAAGGCCGAGGTCGTTCATCGCGCTCTTGAGGAACCTGTTTCCAAGGCGATTCCGGCAGGCTGGCTGCGCGAACACCGCGACGTTTCGTTCATTCTTGATAAAAGCGCCGCCTCCAAATTACAGGACGTCGCCACACCATGGCTTACGCGGCCCGTCGAATGGACTGACAACATGATCAAACGCGCAGTGCTCTGGCTTTGTGAAAAGACGAATAAAGCGCTGTTAAAACTCACGGACAGCGACTTTCGCGCCCATGGTCTTCACTCGCTCCTGCGCCAGGCCGGACCGGCGCCAGAGGTTTCCGCAAGGGTTTTTTCGTGGATGACCAGCACAATCGCTCAGCATCCCTGTGGTTTAGATCGTAAAAAAATTCTGGTATTCAGTCCCCACCCAGACGACGACGTAATTAGCATGGGCGGTACGATGATTCGTCTCGTCGACGATGGACATGAAGTTCACGTGGCCTACATGACCAGCGGCAACATTGCCGTAAACGACCACGACGCTTACCGAATGGCCGACCTTTTTGAGGAAATCAATCGGCAATTTGACGGCAATGAAGAGGTCGCCAAACAGATGGAAGAAAAAATCCAGACGCCGCTCCGAAATAAGAAACCGGGCGATCGCGATTCTGAGGAAGTCCTCAGCGTTAAGCGTCTGATCCGCTGGAGCGAGGCGCGTTCAGCAGCCAAGGTCTGCGGTATTCCAGAGGAACATGTCCACTTCCTAAACCTCCCGTTCTATTCAACGGGAGCCGTTGAAAAACTTCCCCCAACAGAAACGGATCACCTGCTTGTTCGCAATCTGATTGACGAGATCAAACCGGACGAAATATTCATCGCCAACGATCTTTCTGATCCACACGGAACACACCGCGTGTGCGCGCTCATCGCGTTTGCCGTTCTTCATCAAATGAAAAACGAAGGCGAGCACGTTCCCGAAGTCCTGCTTTATCGGGGAGCTTGGGAAGAATGGCCCCTTGACCAGATTCAGCTTGCCGTTCCTCTCTTCCCACGCGACTCTGAAAAAAAACGCGAAGCCATCTTCCGCCATGCGTCCCAGAAAGACGGCGCGCTCTTCCTTGGCGACGACGCGCGAGAATTCTGGCAACGAGCAGAGGAACGAAACATGGAAACGGCTGAAGCATACAACCGAATCGGACTCCCGGAATTCTACGCCATGGAGGCGTTCGTTCGCTGGGACGGAACCTATGTGGTTTGACGCCCCAGGTTGGTAAGTTTCGGAAGCTGTAACTCAAAACGCCTGTCTGAAATACATCAAAAAAGGACGCTCTCATACGAGGGCGTCCTCTTCTTTTCTGCCTAAACCTTGAAGCTCAACAATCTGCCGAAAGCTTAACCATCAGCGCAAGAGTCAGAGAAGGTCGTCAAGGTAATCCCTGAAAATCTCTTCAAAGAGTTCAGCGTTTGAATCAGTCTCAACGTTCGAGGCAATTGCCCCGCCAGTCCGCGTGTCATAGGAACCTTCCGTCCATTCGGAGAGCGAGCCGTCGTCCGCGACAGACTGAACGCGGAAGCGATACGCAGAACCATAGATCACGTTGGTGAGGGACGCGCTCGTGCCGTTCGCTACGAGCGAATACCACTCAGAACCCGTCGTCGGCTGATATTGAACATTGTAGCTCGCAGCGTCGCCAGACCAACTAAGCGTGATTCGCCGTTTCGTCGTGGAGTACGTAAACGCGAGATCCACCGGAGCAGGCGTCGAGTCGGCATTAACGACGGAATACGAACCGATCGCCCAGTCAGAATAACCATAGTTATTATATGCGGCAACGCGGAACGAGTAATTACGACCAGCGACCAATCCGGTAACAGTGCGGGAAGTTACGTCGGCGGAAAGGTACGCGGAGTCGTTCCAGGTCGTGCCTCCGTCAACGCTGTATTCAACCTTGAACCCTTTCTCGTTGGACGAATTGTCAGTCCAGGACATAACGACCGTCTGAGCGTCAGCGTCGTAATCGCCGAAGACCACGTTCGTTGGAGCGGCGGGAATATTGACGGAAGAGGAAGCCTCGAACGCTTCGCTGGTAAGCCAGGAAGAAGTTCCGTCAGAATTGTACGCGGCAACGCGGAACGTATAGCTACGGCCAGCAGAAACGCTGGTCGCTGTACGCGACGTGACATTCGCGCCATAGGTTCCAGCGGAATACCAGGTTGCGCCGCCGTCTACGCTATATTGAACTTTAAAGCCCGATTCGTTCGTGGCGTTGTCCGTCCAGGACATGGACAGAGTTTTCGCGTTGGGGTCATATTCGCCGAAGACGAAGTCCGTCGGAGCGGCTGGCGCGTTTTCCGATACGGGAACGCTAAAGGAGCCCGTCGTCCATCCGGAAGAACCGTAGGGGTTGTAAGAACGAACTCGGAACTGATACGTCGTGCCAACGCGCAAACCTGTCGCGGTTCGATAGTTGACGTCAGCGGATGTATTGCCGGAAACAAGCCATGTGTCGCCTCCGTCAATACTGTACTGAATATTGAAGCCCGTTTCATCGCCAGAATTGTCAACCCATGTCATGTCGACAGTACGATTGGCGGGCGAGTAATTCGAGAACGTAATCGCGCCAGGAGCGACCGGCGCGCCCGTGGGCGTCGTGTACTGACCGACAACCCATTCGGAATAACCTTCGTTGTTATATGCGGCAACGCGGAAGTAATAGAGACGCCCGGGGGACACCGAGGTCGCGACACGTGAAGTAACGTTTGCCTCGGTCGTGCCGCCGCGGTGCCAGTTGACGCCGTCATAGCTGAACTGAACGACAAAGCCGAGTTCATTGTCGGAATTATCGGTCCAGGACATCGGCAGCTGACCGTTAGAGTATTCGCCGAAGACAATCTCTGAAGGCGGATTGACGTCGGCGGACGGGGCAACGTAAGTTGCGGTCGCCCAGTCGGAATATCCAGCGTCGTTATACGCCGCGACGCGGAAATAGTAAGTCCTGCCGGAAACAAGGCCGGTAGCTCTGCGCGTCGTAACGTTCGCTTCGGTAGAACCAGCTCCGTACCAGTTCGTATTATCATAGCTAAACTGGACGACAAATCGATCTTCATTGTCGGAATTGTCATTCCAGGACATCGTAACGTCAACGCCGCTCGTCGTTATTTCAGCGTCGGTAAAGACAATGTCAGAGGGCGCGGCAGGCGTGTCCGAAACAGGAGATTCCACGGTGTAGGAGCCGGAAACCCAATCAGAAACGCCATAAAGCCCAACCGCCGCGACTCGATAGTAGTACGTTCTCCCGGCCACGAGTCCCGAAGCGGTATACGAGGTAACGTCGGGGTCAGTATTCGCGGTTGTGTACCACTGATTCTGATCAAGGCTATACTGGACGCGGAAAGCAATTTCGTCGTCGGAGTTGTCGGTCCAGGACACGACGAGCGTCTGAGCGGAGGCGTCGTAGTCGCTAAAGGTCAGGTTCGTTGGAGCGGCAGGAACTTCAGCCGGAACGTCATAGGAAATTTGAACCCAGTCGGAGTATCCGACGTCGTTAAACGCCGCAAGACGGAAGTAATAGGTCACGCCAGGCGTCAAGCCGCTCGCAACGCGGGTCGTCACATTAGCGCCAAGAATCGCGGCAGAGCGCCACTCGGAACCGTCGTAACTGTACTGAATCTCGTATCCAGTTTCGTTCGTGGCATTATCGGTCCACGTCATCGTCGCACGATGGGTCTCTTCGCTGTAGGAAGCGATCTGGAAATCAGTAGGAGCCTCGGGCGTCGAAGTCGCGCCTGTCGACAGCGCAACCTCCACGGCGTCGGAATATCCTTCCTCGTTGAATGCGGAGATTCGGAAGGTGTAAACGGTCGATTCTTCGAGCCCGGAAACGCTCCAGGAGGTAGCGTCGCCGTCAAGCACGGTAGCGACGACCCATTCGTCGCCAGACTTTTGCTCAATAAGATACCCCTCGGCGCCGTCGACGGCAGTCCATGTCAAAGTCGCGCTACCATTGAAAGAACCCGCGTCAACAAAAGTTGCGTCTGCCGGGGCGTCTGGTGCGAAGAGCGTGGAAAGCTCGATGGTCGAAAGCTCCGATTCACCGTCGGAATTCAAAGCTGAAACGCCAAAAACATAATCGGTGTTCTTAGCCAGCCCCTGTACGGTGTAAAAGTGAGAGATCGACGACAAAGAAGCAATCTTATTCCAATTCGTATAAAAACCGGTCCTCAGGTAAACATTGTAACCGTCGGCGCCTGCCATGAGATCCCAGGACAGATTCGCCGACATCGCCGCCTTGAAGAACTGAACGGCAAGGTTCGTCGGCGACTCCGGAACACCAGTGTTTACGTAAGAAACAACCGTAGGCTCAGACGAACCCGCGTCGTTATACGCAGAAATACGGTACGTGTAAGTCGTATAGCGTTCAACGTTGGTCACGATGTACGAGGTCGCGGCGTCGTCGTCGCGGTCAACAACGGACCAGACGTCTGTCGCCAGATCATAAACTTCCACCGTATAACCTGTCGCGTTGTCAACGGGAGACCAGGTTATCGTTATTTCGCAGGCGTTCGCATCGAGATCGCCAAAGGCCGCGTCAGACGGAGTTGCCGGGACTGCGGAAGTATAGAGGGAGACTTCTTCGGACGCGCCCGCGCCGGCGGCGTTCACGGCAACTACACGGAAAGAGTAGTTCGTATTGATATCGAGGCCGGAGACGACGTAGGAGGCGCCCGTCGCAGACGCTTCGATCATCGACCAGTTGCCATTTTCTACCTGTTCGTAAATCGCATAGTAACCAGCGCCGCTCAATTCATTCCAGGAAAGTTCCGCCGTTCCAGTCGCCGCGTCGTAGCCTGAAACAACAAGGTTCAGGTCGCCAGAAGGAACGACCAACGTATCAAGATTCGCCGTAACTGTTTTGGAATAAAGAGTTTTGGATCCTACCGTCGTATATGCAGAAACACGATAGACATAGAACGAGTTCTCCTCAACGGTCGCGTCATATCGTGTCTGCGTCGTACTCGCAACGGTCGTCCATTCACGGGAAGCGTTCATCGTTTCCACAATATAGCCAGTCGCGCCATCCGAAGCATTCCAGGTCAAGGACGCCGTCGTCCCGCCAGCGTAGGGCGCAAAGCGAACGTTCGCAGGCGCGTCTGGCGCGACAATTGTGTTCAGATCGATGCTGGCGTAGTCGGAATAATATCTCTGAGACCCCGACGTCGAATAAGAGGCGACGCCAAAGACGTACTCGCTGTTGTTATCAAGTCCAGTAAGCGTGTAACTCGTGGCGCGGATACGCTTAATTTCAGTCCATTCGCCGTCGATATATTGAGCGATAGAGTACGCATAGGCGCCGTCGACTTCGTTCCAAATTAATTTGGCGTCGCCAGTTCCTGAATACTCAGTCGCCCAGGCGACATAGGTCGGAGCGTCTGGCGAAGCCGTGGTCGTAAGCGTGATTTCTGTCGCGTCAGAATAATAAACATTGCCGTCGGAGTCCTTGGCATAAGAGGCGACGCTAAATTCATAGGTCGTATTGTCAAGCAAACCGCTAAAGGAATAAGTCGCTCTACTTACCGTTCCAACCGCAGTCCATTCGCCGTCGACCTTCTGGTAAACGGTATAACCTCGGGCATTATCTACAGGAGTCCATTCAAGAACGGCTGTTCCGTCTCCAGCGTAGGAAGACGCCCATTTCAGACCAGTCGGCGCGTCGGGAGCGCCAACAGGAGTAATCTCGATTGAGTCGGAAGAAGCGGAACCGGCAGAATTCACAGCCGTTACACGATACGTATAGGTCGTAAAGACGTTCAAACCCACAACGTCATAGGAAAGATTTGTCGTGCTGGCGACTACAGTCCAAGTTCCCGTCGAATCGAGGGATTCAATATTGTAGGAGGTCGCATTATCGGCGGCAGCCCAGCTCAGCGTCGCCGTTCCGTCGTTGTATTCGCCAAACGCAAGGTTGGTCGGAGCCGAAGGCGCGGACGCGGTACTGAGCGTAACCGTAGCGATCGAAGACGTGCCAAATTCGTTGTAAGCGGCGACTCCAAAGACATATTCCTTATTGTCCTCAAGCGTAACTACGGACGCAATTTCAGAATAAGACGTTGTCGAACTGTCGACCGACGTGATCACGGTTTCTTCGGCGCCGTCGATCAGATAGATGATGTACCAGTCAACGTCGTCCGAGGCAGACGCGGTCCAACTCAGCGTCGGGCGCTTGTCCGATTCGACGTAGTCAGAAATCGTTACGCTCGTCGGAGCGGCCGGGACAGAGCCCTGATATTCGTACGCTCCCGCGTCTACCACGCCTACGGTACGCGCGAGTCCGGCAATATCGGTTGTGAGCGAGGCTCCCGTAACGTCGAGCGCAGCGGCGTCGACGCCTATGTTCATCGCTTCCGAACCATAAACGAGAGAATAATCGCCGGTAGACGCGTCGGCAAAGAGCAAACCTCCTTCGTAGGCAATCGCTCCATTCCAGCCCGAAGCGTTGAAGAGGCTTCCTGAAACAGTCGCTCTTCCGGCAACAGGAGAAACGAAATCGTTTACTACGATTGTGTTAGCAATTATGACGGCGTTTGCGTTCGATCCGGCGTAGTATACCGCCGCGTCGGCAACGTTGTTTTCTGCAACCGTTACATTACGAAAAACGGCTGTTCCATCGCCAGAAATATAGACGACTCCGGAACCGGAGGCGTCGTTGTCGACAATCACAGAATTCGAGATTGTCAGAGACTTCACGGCCGAAACGCCCGCGTTCGAAAACGCGTATGCCGAATCGTCAAACTCCGCGCGGGAAACGTTCGTATCGAACGCCTTGCCCGGAACGGAGGAAAGCGGCTCCGTAGAGTTGGAGATCGTACTGACAAAGAGGGTCTGGGATGGATCGACGTTAATGTGGCTTCGAGACGGATCACGTTCGGTCGGCGTAGAATAAAGACGCGTATAGCACGGGAACGTGAAGTCCGTGCTCAACTGGTAGATCGACGCGCTCACAGGCTTAGTCGAATCAATCGCCTTGATCGGCAGAACGTCAAGCAATAAGGCTTCCTCGTAACCAAAATTGGCGCCTGAGGTATACGCGATGATGAATTCGTAATCGCCGTTGCCGAGTTTTTTGTGTACGTAGGAACTCCTGACAAGATCAGAGGCCTCTGAAAACGCATCCTCGTCAACGGTCGCGTTCTCAAGATGGATACGATACTGGACGCCCATGATGAGGAAATCGCCGGCGTCCCAAATCTTGTCAGCATAACCGTCCCAATCGAAATCCTGCAACCAAACCTGAACTGTCGTGTCTTGAGTCACGTCAACAACAGACGGCGAAGGTATTTCATCGGCGGAAAAACCGGTAGGACGTCGTGAAGACCCCTGAACGTACGCGTCCATAGCGTCGGCAAGCGTCATATTCGACAGGATGGCGGCAAGCGTCGTCGACGTCTGTTCCGCCATTGCGACTGTGAAAGTTGTGGAATCCGTATTCGTTCCGTCAGTTGCAGTTACAGTAACTTCAAGCGCTGAATAGTCGTCCTCGCCGTAGTAAGCGTCGTCGCCAATGAATGTGAAGGAGAGGACGCCCGAAGAACTAAGCGTGGGCTCTGTCGCAAGAATGACGCTTGAAGAATCCGCGACTGAAAACGAGTATGTCCAGTTGCCGGCGTTAATGTAGTCGCCAAGATCCACGGAAACAGTAGAGCCTTTGGAGCCTATCAGTTCCGGAATGACGCCCCATTCAGGGACGTTCGCCGTCGGCCAGGAGAAATCACCTTCGTAAATCGCGGCCCCGTCCCCGAACGCCGAATTGTCCGTGATAAAGGAATCCTGAATATACAACGCGCCGCTGTTCGCTATCGCTCCGCCCGAAACTGTCGCTTTATTCCCCAGAACCGAGACGTTGTCAAGAGTCAGATTGCCCGCGTTGGCAATAGCCCCGCCATAATCGGCGACGCCGTTAATAATCGTGATTCCATCAAGAATAACGTCGCCATTCTTGATGGAAAAAGCGCGCGCCAGAAAATTCGCGTCAATCGTAACGCCTCCGTTAACGGCAAGGATCGTGATCGAACCGTATGCCGAAGAATCATAGTCAATCAAGATCTCGTCGTTGGCAGAATCAAACTGAATAAGAGAGGCGTCGATCTTGACGACGTCGTCTTCAGCCGTCGTCGCAGCTTCGGCGATCGCTTGTTTAATCGATTCTACAGAAGCGGAACCAGAGGAGATATTGATGACGTTTGCGACGTCAGAAACTGCGGCCGACGCGCCTTCCAAAACGCCAACGGCAAGGAGTTGGCGTTCTTCCAATGTTTCCGTCATGAGGCGACGAGGCTTCAAGGGAGAACTATGTTTCGCCTGATTATTAGCTCGCCGACCTCTGTTATTAAAGAACTGAAGAAAAGACGTCATTCTGAACTCCTTTTATCTGACCCGCGCAGGAACGCTCGCCTGTCGAGCTCCTCTGCTAACGGCATTGCGCGCCTATGGTCTCTTACGTAAACAATATCGCTCCCAAACTCGTCCATGGAAGGAATAATGGGGCAGGCGCTCCTGTAAGCAAACGCGTCCTTAGACGAGGAACCGCCCCGTTTCCCTGAACAGACTACGCAACGTACTCTTGTTTTTCGACGCCCGAAATCTGCTTCTTAATGAAAAACGGAGTCGCCCCAATGCTCGTAAGAATCGTGATATTCGTTCTTCTCAATACAACGGCTACGTCGTTGAGCGCCCTCTCAACCAACGACGCTCGCCGATTGAGCAGTTGCTTTTAGACGGCTGGTCTTTCGTTTAATTCCTAAAAAAACCTAAAAATCATTTAAGGTTAAACGGAAAAACGTCACACGCTAAGCGACCGCATTATAGAGAAATCTTTTGCGTACGTCAATAAATGACTTGACGCCCCTTGCGATTCGATTTCTTCCGTTCAGGCCTTTTATTTTTAATAAAATTCACATTTTTCCAGAAAACGCTATTTGCCGACTATTGGCTTTTTGTTACCCTGCATTTGGAGCCTAAGCCCCTATTCTCCGTTCAAGTTGAAAACGCCGTCGTTTTTCATTATTGAAAAACCTTAGGGTGCGATTAGAAGGGAGAGTCAAAATGGACCGCGCAGGTAAAACACGTTATTTTTAACAATTTGTTTATTGTTAAACCAAAAAGACGTTCTATAATCGGTCACACTCAGCAGGCTCCAGCGTTATTGCGTACAAATCTAAGGCTTTGCGGCCTCTCGTTGGACGTGTCGGCTTGTTGCCGACCTTCTCTGACGTGGCGGAGCCGAGTTGTAATCCACCCATAATTCCATCGTGAAAACACGTTTCAAACCGGGCAGTTCTCCCCTCTTGAACGTGCGTCGTGAGGTTGCCATGCGTCGTGCTTCACTAGCGCTTTCATTTTTGTCGCTATTATTCGTTTTCTTCATGAATCCCACTCGAGGCAACGCCCAAAACAATTCTCAGATTTTTTCAGAAACTGGGTACGATTTCAAAGGTATCCCACGGTATACCATGCCGCGCCATTCGTTCATTTTTACGAATAACGGTTCCGAAGATCTCAAGCTCGTTTCGGCGCGTGTCAGTTGTCAATGCACTAAGGTTTTCATACCCCAAAAGCGCGTATATAAACCGGGTGAAAAGGGCGAGGTCGCCGCTCAGATCGACGGAGTTCGTTTCACTGGCGTCCGGCACGTTACCGTGACGGTTACTTTCCAGCGCGGTTCGAGCGTTTTCGAGATTCCACTTAACATCTCGGGCGTCATTATCGAGAATGTGTCTCTGAATCCCCAGAAGCTAACGTTCCTCGTCGATCAGGAGATCAAACCGCAATTAGACACGAAGGACGGAACCGTTCAGATTAATCCAACCGACACAGTTCGTACAAAACAGGCGATGGTGGTTTATCCGGGCTATAACGAAACAATCTCGCGCGTTACTTCTTCAAGTCCTTTCCTCGAAGTACAAACAGGAAAGCCCGTTCGTTCCAGCAACGGAGGCACTCAGACGCCCCTTTACGTGACTGTTAAGAACGACGCGCCTGCCGGTTATATAGACGCCAACGTTCAGATCTGGTCCAACGGAGCTTCCGGAGGAACGCCGCTCGTTCTTAATGTCTCTGGCGTCGTTCGCGCGCCCCTTACGGCGTCGCCCGGAACACTAACCTTCTTCACCTCGGAAGAAGGCGAAAAAATCACGAAAAATTTCGTTGTCTCTGCACCTTCTGAATTCACGCTCAAAGCGGTTCAATCCCCGTCTAAGGCCGTCGTGTGCAAGTTCTCCCCGGCCGCGGTTCGTCCGGCAAAGGTTTGTGTCGTCCCAGTCACCTTCGACCCTTCCCTCGTCTCCGACGCTTCTGAAAACCTGAAGCTGAAGATTGAAACGACTGACGGTCGTATCCTTTTCCTCGACGTTCAAATCTCTTCTGGCAACTTCGATTCTTCCAAAGTTGAACCGAAGAATACGGCGGAAAAGACAGACGACTCCAAAACGGAAGACGCCGAAAAGATATCTCAGCAAACAGAGGAAAAGGACGACTTTTCCAATGCTAAGATCAGCGTTTCTGGAGCAAAAAAGAATGAAGATAGAGCCCTGTCTCCAACGTCGATCGCAGGAAGACGTCAGGACGTGACGCCTATGACGATTCCTTCTCCAACCCCGACGCCCAGATCTTCCAGATATCAGCCTATGCCGTTGGGACGTGTCGCGCCGTTTAGTCTGTACCGTTGACGTCCACAGAGACGACGCTGACCTGCTGATAATCTCGTCAGAACGAAACGCCGGAAGGGTTCTGCTCTTCCGGCGTTTTAACATATAACGGATCATCTTTATCCTGGTATTCAGGAAAATCAACCACAGCTTCAACAGGAACAATCCGTAATGTCGCAAGACGCTTCGTCGACTCCGTCGCCCATTGATCAGAACGCCGCTAATCCCCTTCTTGAAGGTTTAAATAAAGCGCAGCGAGAAGCGGTAACCCACATGGACGGTCCCATGCTTGTCCTGGCGGGTCCGGGTAGCGGAAAAACACGCGTCGTAACTCACAGAATCGCATGGTTGCTTCAGAATGGAATCCGTGATTCGCACATTTTGGCGCTTACGTTCACCAATAAAGCGGCAGACGAGATGAAGCGCCGCCTTCAGACGCTGGCGCCGGGAAACAGAGTCTGGATTGGAACGTTTCACCGATTCTGCGCGTTCCTGCTCCGATACTATGCGCGATTCGTTGGGCTTGAAGAAAACTACGCTATTTATGACGCGGAACAGAGTAAAAAGCTTCTCGAAGAGGTTGCTCCCAAGACCAACCTTCCCAACGGAATCGACGTCCAAAAGATTGCGTCCGGAATCAGTTGGGCCAAAAACGACCTCGTCGACGCTTCTGAGTATACAGCCAAAGATGGAAGTTTGCTCGGGAAGGTCGTCGAGGACGTTTACCCACGCTATCAGGAAGCGCTAAAGAAAGCAAACGCCGTCGACTTTGACGACCTCCTCTTTCACGTCGCGGTCCTGCTAAAACAAAATCCAGAAATTCGTTCCAGTCTCGACGCGAATTTCAGATATATCCTTGTCGACGAATATCAGGATACAAACCTCGTCCAATATGCAATTGCAAGAGCCTTGTCGATCGATTACCCCAATCTCGCGGCAACTGGCGATCCCGATCAATCCATCTACGGATGGCGTGGCGCCAACATCAACAATATCCTAAACTTCGAAGAGGATTTTCCAGACGCGAAAGTCGTTCGGCTCGAACAGAATTATCGTAGCGTCAAGGGCGTTCTTCGTGTTGCCGATAGTTTGATCAAGCACAATACTTTTCGTAAAGACAAGGATCTTTACACAGACAATAAGGAAGGCGTTCCCCCAAGAATCATAGTTAACTACGATCAGGAAGAAGAAGCGGAGGCAATCGCGGCAGAAATTGCGGCTGAACTCGCCGCGGGAAAGCGCAAACCTCAGGATTACGCTATCTTTTACCGGATGAACGCGCTCTCGCGTAATTTGGAATACGCGTTAAAACGATACGGCGTTCCCTATCAGCTTGTTCGTGGTCTTGAATTCTTCAATCGAAAGGAAGTTAAAGACCTGTGTTCTTACTTGCAACTTGTCCATAATCCAAGCGACGTCGTTGCGTTCAAACGCGTTGTCAACCTCCCGGCGCGGGGCGTTGGTCGTGTTTCTCTCGCTCGACTTGAGCAGTTTGCGGAAGACAACGGAACGACTCTTTTCGAAGCGGCGCGTTCTGCGGCTCGCATTGGCGGACTGTCGACTAAAGTGCAAAAAGCGCTGCTAAAATTCGTTGCCCTCGTCGATCGACTCGCCGCTTCCTTCTCTGAAGGAGCCGATATGGAAGTTGTGTTGGGTATGCTTCTGGAAGAAACGAAATACGTGGAATATCTTCGCAACTCTACTAAAACGGAGGAAGACGAACAGCGACTGGCTAATATACAGGAACTCCTGTCGGAAGTCCGTGAATTCGATTCCGACTTTGCCCAACTTGAACAGGAAAACGCTCCCGTTCAACTCTTCAATCAGGACGTCGCCCCTCGTGATCGACTTGGGACGTTTCTCGAACAAATTGCGCTTATCAGCGACGTTGACGCCTGGAACTCCAGCGACGACCGTGTCTCGCTGATGACGCTTCATGCGGCAAAAGGACTCGAATTTCCTGTCGTCTATATTGTCGCGATTGAAGACGGCGTGTTGCCTCACGAACGTTCTAAAAACGACATTCGACAGTTGGAAGAAGAAAGACGACTCCTCTTTGTCGGGCTTACCCGCGCTAAAGAAGAATTGAGACTCTCACGGACGAGGTTTCGGGAATTCCGTGGCAGTTATTCCCCTTCTCTTTCAAGTCGTTTCCTTTTCGAATTTCCCAAGACGGGAATCGATAGTTACAACAGTCTTCAGGAACTCCTCAACACCCTTGAAGCCGAGGCGTCCAACGATCCCAACGCTGGGATTGTCGTTCCGCGTTTATTCGAGAGGAAAGAGGGAATCTCGCAACGAAGAGCTCTTTGGGAAAACGGCCTTCCGAACCTGTCTCACGAAGACGCTTTCCCTTTCGACAGACGTTTATGCCGAGACGCAGGACGTCGCGGACAAAGAGGAAACCAAGGAGAAGCCAGCGATTTTTCGGATTTTGACAACGTCGACGAATACGTTCGTCCCGACTCGGAAAACGACTACTTACAGGCGTTGCCTGAATCTGCCGAACGCGTCGACAAACCGACTCAAGACGATTCCTCCGAGCTTGATCTTGTATTTGAGGCGTCTCCGGACTCAGAACCAACCTTCTACGGAGATTTTGATGGCGACGCTATCGTGATTGATATCAACGACGAATCCGAGTCGCAAAATCGCCCATACGTCAAACGACCGTCCGTTCCCAAAAGAACGCCCAGACAAATCAAACCTGGAGCGCTCTCAACTGCGTCAAGTTTGGAAAACGGGACCAACAAGGAAAAACACGACAATTCTGTCGGAACGCCTCCCAGAGAAATCGTCGTTCATTCTTTCGTGCAACACAAAAAATACGGAGTCGGCGTCGTCAACGCCATCTTCGGTCCATCCTTCGACAGGATTGCGAGAATTTCCTTCCTGTCCGGTATCGGCGAACTTGATCTGCCCCTCAGCGATCCGGAACTTGTTCTGGTCGCGATTGGACGCGGAAATAAAAAAGGATGATTCCAGAAATGCTCAAGTAGGTTTAAGGTCTCGAAACGTCCGCTTCGGGACCTTTTTTCTTCAACGAACGGAAAATGTCACGCTCATATCCCCAAACCGCGAAAGATTCCCCAGGTACCTGTTGAAAAAAGGCGTTTTTATGGGTAGTTTGCCAAAATGGTATTGAGTATTTTCATAATTTTACTTAGCATTCCAAGGCAAATTTCAGTCAGACTCCGACTGAAATCCATCGAAAGACGTATTCGGTCGACGCAAGGAAGCGCCGATTTTTTAGCTCAACACGTCGTGAACAGTCGGAGACACGTTTTCCAAAGAACGCTCTGTTTTCCGGTTTAGAGCGTCCTTTGCGACGTCAGACAACGAGAGTACGGTTATGTTAAACAAAGAACAGACGCGATCAACCAACAGTTTTCGCCGGGTTCCGAGTCCCGACGCCAAACGGCCTGCAACGCTGTCCTCAATGGCGGTAATAACGACGGCGCTTACCGTAGCGACGTTTGCTGTTACGCTGTTAGCGATCTCCCCCGCACGAGCGCAAATTGCCCCACGAAGCGACGCTATGCGTTCGGCGACGGCTTATGGAGATTCACTGCCTGCCGCTCCTGATCGCTCCGTCTCGCGCGCGTCCAACAATCTCGTCGCCGTCGGGGAAACGACAAGCAACGCCCAGTGCGTTCAGCGGGCCTTTCGCGCTCCCGAAAATCAAAACGCGGCGCTCATCGGCACGTTTATTCTCCGTCTTCTTCCTGATAAACTTCGCGAACAGACGACGTGTCGCTACAGTGAAGAAGACAACCTCATTATCATGTACGGGCCCGAACAGGCGATCAAACTCTCTGAAAATCTTTTGAATAATTTCAGCGAGACTCTTTTTGAGGCTTTTCTCACCTCTGGAGAATTCGTCAGCGTCGCAGGCGTCTCGCGCGAACGTCCCATTCCCACCGTCGACTCCAATTCGGAGTCTACGGTAGGACGTAATTACTACGACCCGAATCACAACGATCTCGTCAGGGTCGCTTATGAAGCTCAGGGAGCAATCGTTCCAGATCGTCGGGAATACGCAGTCGCCTTCGGCTCAGGAGACGAAAAACCGGCCCCAACCAGTCCTCAAGAAGCCAAAGCCAACGAGTATAATCGTCCGACGCTCGAATCCGTCCTTCGTCAAAATTCTGCGTCTCAAACGACTCAGGTCAACGACGACGACGCAATTTTGGACGTCGTCTCCTATCGATGTTCTCCTTCCACTTGCGACCGCGTCGCACAACTTGTAGAACGTCGTTTTGCGACTAATCCGGAAGTCGCCTTCAGCGTCGATAGTCAACTCGGGACAATCGTCGTTCACACAAATCGAAAATACCAGCGTGAAGTCAAGGACTTCTTCGCTCAACTCCAGATTTATCCTGCGAGGCAGTCCGCTTACGAAGCCGACCTGCGCGTCGCTAGGGGCGATATTGTGCCGATTGACGGCAACAATTCGAACGCTTCTGCGTTTGAGCGTTCGCTCAATCAAGTCAATCCCCAGAACTCCAATTCACGCCAGGGACAAAACCTCAACGGCGTTCTGAACGACGTCTATACGCCTCAAACACGCAAGGCGGAAGAGCTTCAGGATTCGCTCCTTCAGCTGTTCGGCAACCGTCTTAGACGTCTGCAAACTGATCCCAACGCGCCTTTTACTCAGCGTCAGGTCGTAACATATCGCTTTGTGAAACGCGCGCCTTCCACTGATGGAGACGTCCCTGTCGAACCTCGCTTCTGCGACGTCTCTATTGACGCGCTCCATAATCAGATTTCCCTGCAGGGCGATCCAAAACTCTGCTCGCAGATGATTGTTCTTCTTCGTGCAATGGATCAGCCTCCGCTTCGTAACGGCAACGTTCGCCGCTTTATTCCAATTCGGAACTGCGATCCGAGCAAGATCCAGCAGATTTTCGAATACGAGACCCAAAAGCCTGAAGAAACGTCAAGCGCCAGGCTCGACGCGCTTACACTCATTCGCGTTGCAGACGAACTATGTAAAAAGGACCTTCCTGAACTCGCAGAATTTGCGACAGACGCGCCCGCAGAAAGAAGATTTGCCTCTTCTATAAATCAGGTCGTTTCTCCTGACGTCCGCAAATCCGTCAACGCGGCGCTCAACAGACCGCTTGTCGTCGATCCTCTTCAGGAAGCCTATGCCTCCGTCGATTACATCGTAACCGGTCCCCAAGACGCTTCCAAAGCGATCCGACAGGTTGCGTATCAGGAAGGCGATTTGGGAGCGTTTGACGCTCCTCCTGTTGGAGGGGACTTTGACTCGTTCCGAGAAGGTCGTACTGGCGTCGGCGTTGTTCAGGACTTTATTCCAACAGTTCTTCAGGACATCGACGTCGTTATCGTTGACAACGCGACCTCTGCGGAATTTGAACGCATTAAACAAATGATTGAGCAAATCGAGGAACTTGCGAAAATCGCCGATATTCAAACGGAGATTTACAATCTTAAGTACGTCGATTGCGCAATGCTTCATGGCGTTCTCACAACTCTCTACACAGAAATGTTTACCACGAAACAGGGGCGTGTCGTCTTCTACGCGTTGCAGAATCCCAACGCAATCCTCGTCGCCGGTTGGGGACAGGCGTTCACTGACATGAAGACGCTGATCCAACTCTTTGATCAACCGGTCGCCGACGGCGCCGGAACTTATCGTGTCGTTCGACTTAAATACGCGTCTGTCGACGAAATCTCTCAACTGCTTACCTCCACGTTTATCACTCCGCAAACGACGGGAACCGGCGGTTTTGCGCCTCGAATCCGAGTCTTTGCCGACGTGCGTACCAACTCGCTCGTCATTCAGGCGTCCCCCAACGATTGGAACGAAATTCAGAAAATTCTACTCGAACTCGACGTCAATAAAGCGGAAACAAAACTCGTTACGAGAATATTTCCTCTCAAAAATTCACTTGCCGAGAACATTCGAACGACGATCAATAACACAATTCTTCCTGCAAAACAAGGCACGCTCGATACGACAGCGGCAAAGTTTCCGATTCTTCAGCTCTTGTCCGTCGACGAAACTGGACGCCGGCTTGTCGAGTCTGGCGTTATGATGGACGTGGACGTTTCCGCCGACGTTTATCATAATCAGCTTATTGTTAGCGCTCCTGAAGACTGCATGGAGTTCATGGAACGTCTGATTGAATTGCTCGACGTCGCCCCTAAGAAAGCCCAAATCCGCTTCTTCCAGGTCAAGCATGGCGACGCGCAGCAAATTATCCAGACGTTGCAGTCGCTACTGGCCACTTCAGACGCGAATCTGTCCGCCCCGACCCTGCCGCAAGCAGAAAAGGAAGAGTCATTTGTCCCGGTGAGATTTGCTCTCGATACGCGCACCAATGTCGTTATCGCGGCGGCGGCGCCAAAGGAGCTTGCGATCATCGACGCGCTCATCGTCGCGCTTGACTCTAAGGACACCTCTCAACGTGAGGAAGTCGTCGTTCAGTTGCGCAATATTCAAGCGCTTGTTGTCGCAGAAGCAATCGACAGCTACCTGACCCAAAAGCAGACGCTCGAAACTGCGTCTGAAGTTCTGTCGAACTATCAGCTCTACGAGTCGCAAGTCATCGTCATTCCCGAATCCATCTCCAACTCAATCATCGTTAGCGCGTCTCCAGAGGAACTCCCCAATATTCTCAAAATGATTCGAACGTTTGACCAGGATCCTCCGCAGGTCCAAATCAAAGTTCTGATCGCGGAAGTTACCCTTACAAATCAGGAAGAATTTGGTATCGAAGCTGGTCTGCAGAACTCGACGTCCTTCGATAGAAGCCTGATCACGGCGACCTCCGCCGATAGTTCCACAGGCACGCCGGGCTTTGATATCCTCAACAACACCGGTCCCGGTAAAAATATGTCCGCAAACGTCGACACGACTGATATTGCCGGTCAGGTTCTCAATAATTTCGCGATGGGTTCGACCGACACGGCGCTCGGCTACGGAGGGTTCGTACTTTCTGCGAGCAGCCGTTCTATCGCCGCTACGCTACGCGCTCTCCGGGAAAAGAACAGACTTCAGGTTCTGAGTTGTCCTCAGGTCACGGCCATGGACAACCAGCAGGCGTTTATTCTCGTTGGTCAACGCGTTCCGCGTATTAACGGAACAACCACGACGAACTATGGCGTGCAGATGAACACCACCGACACTCCCGTCGGTCTCATTCTTCTCGTCACTCCTCGTGTTACCAAGGACGGTAAGGTCGTCATGGAAATCGGCGCCGAAAAGTCAAGTCTTGGAAACGACTCTGACGCCACGCCAATCTATTCTCAGGGAGGCTCTGTCATCAAGTCGCGCTCAATCGACACGATTCAATCGATGACCGCTATCAGCGCGCGAGACGGCGAAACGGTTATGCTTGGAGGCCTTTTGACCTCGACGAAAGAGAAAATCTCACGCGGCGTTCCGTACGTGTCGGATATTCCAATCCTCGGTTGGTTATTCCGATTCGATCAGGAAACTATCCAGCGTAAGGAACTTCTCATCGTTATGACCCCGCGCATTATGCGCGACTCGACGGACTTTGCCGAAGTCATGCAGCGCGAGATGGGGCGAACCAACATCGATCTTGATGAAGCGATGAGTATCAACGGCAACATGGGGTTGTACGACCCATGCACTGATCAGGGGTATAGAAACAAGAAAACGAGAACGATCGTCAGCGACCTTGTTCATCCCGACAAGATGGACGATCTTCAGAAGATCCCGCCTTACTCGCCCACTCGGGACTACAGACCGAGACCTGTTAAGGAAAATCTCGAAGATCCGTATCCTTATTCGCCCACGACCACCACTCCTGTGTTTGACGAGCCGTCCTCAACTCAGGAAACTTCAAGTTTCGGCAATTCCGGCAATTCCGTCGTCAAAAGACGTTTCACTTCGCGTCCGACGCTGCAAACGGAAGAATCAGAAGAGCCGCAGGAAAACGCCTCCGGAAACGACGATTTCTATATCGACGATCGCTTTACCGCAAAGTCCAACGCTTCAATTCGTCAGAATGAGCGAAAAGTCGCAATGCGAGAATCGGACAGAGTCGCTTCTGCCAGTCTAACGAATCCTGCGCCAGCGCAAAGGAAATTAGAAACGCTCGGACGCGCCGAGCCGGCGGCGGAAGCTTCGCGATTATCAGGTCAAGTCGCCTCTACAAATTCGCAACGCGCCAGCAATCTTCGCTCGATCAAGTCAACCGACTCTCGTGAAAAGCAATCTCAGGAGCCTCGAAAAGCTCTGGGGCTTTCGTATTATCGTCAAAAGCCAGAGACGAAAACGGGAAGTTCGAACGCCTCCAGCGCAACGACAAGTTCTGAAATTGAAGAAGCCGCCGGCGTTTCCGGTAATGAAAGCGGGATGATCCGCGGTCAAATCGCCGAAATTGGAGAAACCTATCAAAACGCCGTCAATCCCAGAGCAAGGTTTTCGGATAAGCTTCGGCTCCTTTCAACGCTAACAACGGCGGTTCCTTATGGAGAAGCGCGCGAGACGTCAAAATTCAAGCTCTTCCGCTGGGATAACGACTGACCCTCAAGGTCGCGTTCTCGTCCGTTAAACACCCGTTAACATCCTCCTCCGCGACATGCGCCACGCGGAGGAGGACAATCTATTAACCACGTCGACGATCCTCAACTCAAAATGAAAAATCAACTGGTCATCACGTTGCTTGTCGCCCTCGTTTGCGCCATGGCCTCCGGATGTTCAAGCGCCGGACCGCGTAAATACGTCTTTTTCGGCGATCCTCAACCGGAAAAGGTTGAGATGTTTGAGGACTACTGGGAAGACTATCCGTTCAAACCAGACGATCCTGAGTTGCCGCTCCGACGTGGTAAAGGCGGCGTTATCCGCTTTTTCAAAAAAGGCAGTTACTCAAAGGCGATTCTTGTCGACGGCGATCTTACTGTCAAGGTTTATTACAGCCAACGAGAAGGCGTCACGCTCACACAACCGGACGCTCAAATGGTCGTTACGTCTGAAGAACTTAACGAAAAGCATCGAAAGTTCGATAAAGAAACAGGGTATTCCTATCACGTTTTTCTCGACCTTGGCGAATACGACCAGCCCGAAGAGGAGATCACTATTCTTTCTGTGTTTAAGGACGCCAAAACAGGTCAGGTAACCCTCTCTAAGGAAATCAGGACGAAAACGCTAGGAACTTCTCCTCCCGTCAAAAAAGAAAAAGTCGTTCCTGAAACCGAAGAAGAAAAGATCGCGCGAAGAATTTTGGGAGACGAAAAGGAACTCGAAAACCCTATCGCTGAGCTTCAGGCTCGTTATTCCATTAAAAATAAACGTCGGGAAGAGGAACTCGACGCGACAAAAAACACGCGTGTTCGAGAGACAATCGACGTTTCAAACTCGCGATTTGAAGATTTGGACAAGTCGAACCCCAACAAGAGCGTCTCTTACCTCCAACAGATCCAGAAAAATCGTGATGAAGCGCTCCAAAAGATTATGGACGATAATCTTGCCAAAGAGAGTTTCTATCGTGAAAAGCGAAGCCAGGAAGCGGAAAAATATCGGATTGAACAGGCGTCTCGAAGCGATAATATTTCCTCATTACGCGACGCGCCGGGCATGTCTTACCCGATGAACTTCAACAACGTTCCGAAATCGTATATCGATCTTCAGAAGGCGACTTCTCAAAATTACGAAAATATCGCGTCTCAATTCAGCGAACGCGCCATGGAGGAATACGCCAAAAAAAGCGACAGCCCCGCCTCGGAAAAGGGCGCCGCGCCTAACAACGACGCGATGATGCTCGAAGACGCAAGAGCAAGATACGCTCAGGAAAGTAAGTCGCAGGAACAAATCTACGGATCCCCGCTTGCCAACGGCTATGAATTGCCCAAACCGTCGCATATTTCCTCTGAGGTCGTGACGAAACCA
The DNA here is from genome assembly GCA_902772705.1 of uncultured Planctomycetota bacterium. Classification (GTDB taxonomy): domain Bacteria; phylum Planctomycetota; class Planctomycetia; order Pirellulales; family Thermoguttaceae; genus RUG369. Next base: position 11,974 of record CACYBR010000518.1, on the reverse strand, counting down.
AGCGAACAAGACTCGCTAAACGATTTGTTGCCCGACCCGTCGGCGCCGCCAACGGAGATTTACGTGAAAAAAATGATGTGATCTTTTCAGGTTAACAAAGCGGAAAACGTCCGTCAACGTTTTCCGCTTTGCATTGAAGTTGCTGAGAGGAAAACGAGTTATTATTCCTTGACGCGAGTATCGCGCGCTTTCGATTGAATCGAATGGCCAAACACGTCTACGTTCGGGTCGTCTGTTCCTTCTACCGCCAGCTCGTTCACAACGGCTTCGCCGCCAAAATTAATTGAAAGAACGTTCTCAAGCAAACGAGCCGTCCTCTCCGATTTCACTTTTCCTCGCAAATAAACCTTTTCGCCAATATTCTCAATCCGTACCGTTTCGCGTGCGCGGTCAAAATCGCAACGCTCCAGCGCAATGTCGATCTGGGTGGCAAGCGCCGCCCTTGTCGTTCGAATAGAATCTCCTGTTTTCGTCGTAAGCAAACGCGTCTGTTTATCGTCAAAATCAATTGAAAGACGCGGAGGGTACATCCTTTCAACTTCAATGTTTTCTACCTCGTTGTCTCCCTGATCGAGATCCGTAAGCGCGTCGACCCGAGAACCGAAGGAAGGAGCTCTGGCAGGAAGAGCTCCTGTGCCGAAAAACTTACCGAAATTCGACATATCGTACCGTGCGAGAATGCCGCCAAACGAAGAGCCTGAATTCGACGTCAGGATGTTGCTCATCGTCGAATTAACTGACATCGGCGTGCCTGGAATAATTTTCGTTCTCTGAATGGCAATAGGCTCCGCCCCGGAAGCAAAACGACTTTTCATACCGACGCCCATACTCTCGGCAGCGTCGTTTATATCAGTCTGAGCCCAGCAAAAGGGAGCAAGGAAAACGAAATAGAAAGCAACTGTCAGAACGCTCAATCCCGACGTCACGCCTCGTTTACAGCGATCCAATTTCATCGTTTTTCTCCTTATGCAGAGCTCTCGCTTGGAAGAGCGTATCAACGCCGCCCGTATCGGCAATTCGCCAGAGGCGCAATAACGAAAAAAGAAGCTGTCGTTTTAAATATCATAAACGACCAAAACAGAACTTTTTTTCGATTTTATCTAACCGAAACGTTCCAACAGACAGAAAAGAAGTCCGACTTAAAGCATAAGCGATAAGTCGGACTTTGCTACTACTCGCGTTCAAGAAAACGCGGTCTCCGAGAACTCATTCCTTCTTTTCTTCTTCAGCATTCTTGGGTTCTTTACCAAAGATCGCGAAGACAAGAGCAAAGAACAGGCAGAAGATCGCCGGGCCGCCCCAAATCTTCTTCCAATCATACTCGGCCTTCTTTTTCTGATCCCAAAAAGTCTTCCAGTATTCAGGGGAAAGTATGGAAGAAGTCTTTTTGGCGGACGTGGCTTCTGGAGTAGCAGTTCCCTCAGCGGGCGCAGCTTCTTCAGCGGCTCCAGCAGCAGCGTCGGCAGCTTCCTGAGCGGCGTCGGCGACAGCGTCGGTAGCTTCCTGAGCGGCGTCGGCTACAGCGTCGGTAGCTTCCTGAGCGGCGTCGGCTACAGCGTCAGTCGCTTCTTGAGCGGCGTCGGCGACAGCGTCGGTAGCTTGCTGAGCGGCGTCGGCGACAGCGTCAGTCGCCTCTTGAGCAACTTCGGAAGCGGCCTCGGCGGCGTCGATCGAGCCATCCTGAGCGTACGCCGAGGATTCAATGAGGTAAACCACGGAAGCGGCGTCCGGCTTGATTTCGTTAGTCTTCTTTTCCCAGTCGGCAGCGAATCCAGAAAGAGTCTGAGCGACGCCGAGGAGCAGGAACGCGATCAAAGCCTGAACGCTGGCTTTCATTTCCTTAGGAGCAACTACGTCGCCGTACATGTAGGCGGCGGTATAAAGGAACGCGTAAGCAAAACCGTGACAGAGAATGCCGACAAGAGCCAAGGGATCAGACCCCTGAGCAAAGCACAGGTAACGAACGCCCCACGCGCCCATTCCCAAGGTAAGAGTCCATTTCAGACCAATCTTCTTGACGGTGAAAGCAAGAGCCAGCATGAAGATAATTTCACTGAACTGGTTCAAAACGCCCTTGTCCGGGAAGCATTCGCCAAGCAGCGCAAAGTAGTAGTTGGAACCAAAGATACCAACAAGAGTCGCACAGATAATGAAGAGGGCAAAATCAAAGCGCTTGAAGAGAGCAAGAGCCTTGAAGCCAAACGGGTCGCTGTTTCCAGCTCCTGAAGGAGGAGTGTCCGGAAGGGTAAGCGCGTAGAGCGCAAGCAGGATAGCCAGACCGCCGTCGATGTAATAGAAGACGTCCACCCCAAGGTCGCCGAGCGCTGTAATCACCAGATTGACGACAATCCAGCCAATCGTACCAAAAACAAAGACAAACGGGGTCTTTTCGCCGTTTGGAATATGCTTGAAAACAATCGCATTAAGAAGGGGGATCGACGGCATGAACATGAGACCCGCGATAAACATCATGGCAATCCAGAGATAACTGGGCTTACCATCGGCGGGCACGGCGCCGTTGGCGATATCAGAAGCGATCTTTCCACAATAGAGGAGAGCGGCGCCACAAACGAGTTGCATGAAGGCAAAAACCTTCTGCGCAGAAAACTTCTTATCCGCGATTGGACCAATGACAGGAGCAAAGAGAGCTCCTAGCGCAAAAGCGGCGTACAATTTTCCCTGAGCGATTCCGTGATTGCCACAAAAAGTACCAAGCGCATAAGACCAGCATCCCCAAATCGCGAATTCGAGAGCATAGGCGATCTGCAAGCGCAAATACATGAGCGGATTGCTCTTACCTTCAGCCATAAACATTCTCCTGAAACCATGAAGTTTACACCAAAACAACCTCACTGGGCTCCGCAAAACAAAGTCTGGCGGGCGCATGAAGTTTAATAATAGTCCCGTAAGAACGGCAAAGCGCCTATTTTACAGCCGCCGCCAAAGAAAGTTTACCCCGGCGCGTTGCGTTTATCAAGAGTTTTAGATTCTAAATCAAAAACTTTTCATTTTTTTTCTCAAACGTGTCTGAAAGTCTGAAGACTGGGAATAGTCTGTTCCGATTAATGACGAAGAGGAGCGTTTTTGCGCATGGATTGCGCATACGGCTCTTAATACGCCATATAACAGACATGGACGTCTTGCGCTTAGTACTTGTCCCGCGGTGGGAAAGATCGAAGACGTTCTCGTCCTGCGAAGTCCCTTTCCTATTCACCGCCATGGCCAACGAAATTAATGAACAAAGCTCGTTGCGTAACGCGAGACGTCACGCGTCAGCCGCTGAACTGTCATTCAGAGGCGTTCGCTGTCTGACGTTGCTCGTCGCCGCTGTTTTTACAGGCCCCTTTACCCTTCAAAGCGTCGACGCGGCCGACAGGGAAGCCCCTTCAAAGCCTCTGGAAATGTTTCAGGTCGCGGACGACGAGAATGAAGACGGTTCGAAGTCGGCGCCAAGATTCGTTGAAACAACGCTTCGCAGAACAGAACTCGCGCCCAAAAGAGGTCTGCTCACGAACGGTCGCACGGTCGACGCAGGAACGGACGACGTTGATTCGATCGGTCTTTCTGGAGGCGGCGCGACCTATGCGACGTCGAGCGACGTTCGCGCGGCCGAAGTCGCTGGCGCCGACGACGCGAGACTATTCGCCAACATTCGCCCTTTCAAGCGTGCTCGCGAACGTTTTTTCGGCGACCGTTCCGACGTTGTGGAAGCTCCGGAACCTCCTGTCATAGAGGAGATCAATCCGGAAGAGAAGGAAAAGCAGAATAACGTCGCCGTAACCCCGGCTAAGCCGCCTGTTATCACGCTCGCCAGCGCCGAACTTCCCCCGCTCGATCCCGAGGGAGCTCAAATTGCAACGGAAGAACTGGCCACGCGTGCCGATATCGACGCCCTTCGCGAGGAAACGAAGGGGCTTGCCTGGAAAAAGGGAGATCTGAAGATTACGCCCTACGGTTTTCTGAACCTTTCAGTGTCCAACGATACTGAACGAGCCGTCCCGGGCGAATATATTCTTTATTTACAAAATCCCGACGTCGACTCGTCTTCCGATTTTGCCGTCGACGCCAGAACCTCTCGCCTTGGGCTCAAGCTCGAGGGACCTCGTATCGAACAACTTAACGCAACGCTTGGGGGAACGGCTGAGTTCGACTTTCAGGGAGTTTACAGCGGTTCAAAGAATAAAGGCGGCGTGCAGCTCCGACGCGCGTTTGCCGAACTTGTCGACGCTCAGCATGAACGAAGATTCCTCGCCGGTCAGGATTGGGAAGTTATCTCTCCCGGCGCTCCCATGATGCTGAATTATCTCCCGGGCGCTTTCGCTGGCAATATTCAATATCGTCGAGCTCAGCTACGTTTCGAGCAAGGTTGGACCTGTAGCTCAAACCTTCATTTTCTCGCTCAAATCGCAGCTTGCGACAATGTTCTGGGAGATTATACCTCCACAACCGGCGTCTCGCCGATGTCTTCCGGATGGCCCGTTATTGAGGGACGTATCGAAACCAAGCTGTTCGAAGAAATTCGTAACGGCCTTCCCATTACAGTGGGACTCTCCGGACACATCGGGGAACAATACTACAAGTTTTCGCCAATAGCCGGCGTTCCCGTCGCTTCCACAGCGGAGCGCAAGTCGATTAAAACCTGGTCGGCTAACGTTGATTACAGCGTTCCTATCACCGCGACGCTTAAATTTCAAGGCGAATATTACCAGGGATCTATGTTGAGCTCGTTCTGCGGCGCTATCAATCAAGGAGTCGACCTCTATCGTCGCGAGGGTATCGACGACTACGGATGGTGGACTGGGCTTCACAAAGACTGGACCACGCAATTCTCCACGAACGTCGGTTATGGAATCGACAAACCAGATCGGGACGACCTCGTTGGGACCAGCCTTCCGACCAACGGAAAAACAGCCGCTCGCACAAAGAACGAGATCTACTACGTGAACTTCCTGTACAACTGGACGAAAAATTTCATGACGGGCATTGAGTTCAGTTACTGGGAAACTGGTTATCGAACAATGGATGTGATCAATCCAACGCCCACTCTCGTTTCAGAAAAAACAGCCAAGGCGCTTCGGACCGAATTCACAACGCGTCTTTCCTTCTGACGCCGACGTCAGGAAACTCTTTGGAAAGGGGATATGCGCGCGCATATTCCCCTTTTCTCTTTTTAGAGGTTTAACAAAATCGTCAAAAAGCGCTTCTATCTCGTTTCAGGCTTTCTTCGGTCACGTTACAATCAAGGGAGAAGCGCGCGTCAAAACAAAAAACAGCGCGAGCTCTTTAAAATCAACGTCCCCGGATTCATCACGAGGTGGAACCATGAATCAACGATCGACACGACGTCTTATTGTCAGGTTACTTATCATCATGCTGAGTTTCTGCGTGCTGTTTCTCAGTTCATCCGAAGAAATCGTCGGCGCAAGCGAGCCTGTAGAGCCTAAAGAAATCAAAACAGAACCCGGCGCTTTTAAAGACGCCGCAGCGCACGTTCAGGGAATCTGTTGCGATGAAAACGCAATCTATGTCGTTTTCTCCAACTACATCTACAAGCTGGACTGGTCAGGCAAGACGCTCAGGAGCGTTCCGGCAGTCTCGCATTCTGGCGATCCGTGTCTCGCGATGGGTAAACTCTATGTCTCAATGTCCAGCGAAGACGCTTGCGCTGTGTACGAATACGATCTGGAACTCAATCTTCTAAGGAAGATCAAGATCCCTGAATGTCCCGCTTGCGACGGAATCGCTTTCCTAGACGGTCGTTTCTACACTGGCGGCCCATCGCCGTCCACCCCCCATGAAGACAACCCGCTCAACATCTTCGACGAACGCTTCAAACGATTATCCCATCATGAAATTAGTTTCGGAGCCAAGACCAACTACGGTCCCCAGTCGATCGCCAGCTGTCGCGGAGTTCTCCTTATTGCTTTCTACGCGGTCGACAAAACTCAAGGCGCCCCCCGCGGCGCGATCGTCAACAGTGACGGCGGCGTTCTCGGCGTGACAGAGTTAGACGGATCAAACGGTTGGTACGCGCTTCCTGAGTCTATGCAACCCAACCCCAAAGAGTTCACGCGTCTTCTCGTCGCCAGAACAGACGAGAAGCAAGACGGCCAAACGTCGGCGTGCTTCAGATGGGTCGATTTCGACGGCAAAACGCTCAGGGACGTTACTGTCAAATGATCGCGTGATAAGAAAACGACAGTGTCAAACTGAAAAAAGACTGCGCAGACGGACTATCGCCTACGCGTCCGGCCTCCTGAACTTTTTTGGATGAAAAAACACGTTAGTTTCTCTGATCAAAGGTTGCGTCAAGAAGGGCGGCGTCAAGGTTTGTGTCAAATCGAAATCCGATCAGCGTCCATGATGCGGAAGCCGCTGAAGCGTCTGTTGATTTCGCTCGAGGACGATAATAGGTAAAGTACCAAACGACAGGGTAATTCTGACACTTGTAGAGATAGCGGAAGACCACCAAATCAGTCCCGACCATTTTAACGCCAATTGGCTCGTACGAAACGTAGTTTCCGAAGGTATTGTTGATAGTACGAATGTCTTCGGCAAGTTTCGTTCTGGTCTTTTCAGTTTCGGCCAGTGAAGAGTTTTTGAGAAAATCGTCCACCGCCCTGCCGGGACCTTTGCTGTTGTCGGACATATTCTCAAAGAAATTCGCGATAGACTCTCTCAAGGTCTCCAGATCAAAAGCGACAGGAGTGTTTTGAGTTTGCGCCTGCGACTCGTTCGGACGCGAGCGAAAACACGCCAAAACGACAAGAACGATTATCAACGAACAAATGATCGACGTCTGGAATCTTTTCATTTCATTGCCTTTTCCGTTGTGTGCGTCATGCTTTCAACAGTGACGTTAAAATAACAGAAGCGCTCTCATACGTCAAGTTATCGCATGTTTTTATATTTGACGACACTCGTAAATTAACGGAAAAAGTTGAAACATGATCCCAAATGACGTAGAATGATTCCGTGCGATAGAGTCGCGCTGGACGTTATTACTGACTATGCAAACATTGGTACTCCATGAGAGAATCTCGAGGTGAACAGGTGGAATTTAAATTTTGCGGCGCAGCCGGAAGCGTGACCGGGTCCAAGCATCTTGTTACTTGCAATGATTTCCAATTTCTAGTCGACTGTGGTCTGGTTCAGGAACGTTCAAGAGCAAACTTGAACTGGGAACCGTTCCTTGAGAATCCCGGCAAACTTGACGCCGTTCTCTTGACGCACGCCCATCTGGATCACTGCGGACTTCTTCCGAAACTTGTGGCTGACGGATTCCGCGGCAATATCTACGGAACGCCCGCCACCCTTGATCTGACTCAACTGATTCTTCTCGATTCTGCGCACATTCAGGAAGAAGACGTTGCCTACAAAAAGAAACGGCATGAGCGCGAAAAACGCGTCGCCCCGTATCCGGAACGTCCGTTGTACACAACGGCGGACGTCGAAGCAACGGCGCGCCTGTTCCGTCCAATTCGTTATAATCGCCCTCAAAAGATCGCAAATGGAGTCGAGGTCGTCTTTCAGGAAGCTGGTCATATTCTGGGATCCTCGTTCATCGAAGTCGTTCTCACGTCGCCTCAGGTCGACAGCGACGAGCCTCGGCGTCTGCTCTTCTCAGGAGATCTGGGAAGAGCGAATCGTCCTATTCTACGCGATCCTGAAACCTGCCACGAAACGGAAATCATTTCTAATCTCTTTATTGAATCAACTTACGGAGATCGTTTTTCTGAACCCATCGACACGGTTGACGATCAGCTAGTCGACGTCGTCAATCGTACCGTTGAACGAGGCGGTAAAGTTATCATGCCTGTATTTGCGGTTGAAAGATCCCAGGAGATTCTTTGTCGTCTTGCAAAACTGCGAATGGATGGGCGTATTCCAGACTCCGTTCCCATTTTTCTTGATTCCCCAATGGCGGTCGAAGCGACGACGATCTTCTCAAGACACAGAGACTGCATCGACGACGAAACTCTTGAACTCATCGAGAAACTCAAGAATAAAATGGGCAATCTCGGATTGCTTAAAACACGAGAAGAATCAAAAGCGATTAACAAGATAGGAGGGGCGGCCATCATTATGTCTTCTGCGGGAATGTGTAACGCCGGACGCATCAAGCATCATCTGGCCAACCACATCGAAAGTCCCAAAAATACAATCTGTTTCCTTGGTTACCAAGCGGAAGGCACGCTGGGCAGGATTATCCTCAGCGGAGTCTCGCCCGTGCGAATCCTTGGCGAGGAACATCCTGTTCGAGCGGAAATTGTCTCCATTAAGGGCGTGTCCGGACATGCCGATCAACGCGAACTTCTCGCGTGGTATTCCGCGATTCGTCAGCATCCTTCAACAACGTTCGTCGTTCACGGCGACGTCAACGCGTCCAAAACGCTTGCGGATAAAATTCGAGAAATCGCTCCAGAAACAAATGTTTACGTGCCGGAGCTCGGCGAGATTTATAAAGATTGAATCTATTCCGTCGAAGGCGTGTCGACAATGGGCGACAAAAGATAAAGACCGGGTTCCTGTATTCAGGAATCCGGTCTTCTCTTTTGCAGACGATCTCAGAGTTTTAACGCGAGGGAGCGTTCGTCAAAAGTAAGATAGATCTGGTCAAGTTCATCTTCTGGAACTTTTCCTTCTAACGACGATGCTCTTTTTACCAGCCCCGCCCTTACGTATCCAGTAGCCGTTAGAGCGCACGTCAAAATTCGTTCTGTCGTCTTTTAACGTCTCTTCCAGTTTTTCACGAGGAACATAAACGACCTCCGCCAACTCGTTGAGACGCTTGGCCGAACTGCCGTCCCAGACGGAGAATATGTCGTCCCTAATCTTTTCGTCAATCGTCCTCTCCGTGTCTTCTCGAACCTCAAAATAGCCTTCAGCGGAAAAAACATAATCGGGATAATACTTTCGAAGGCGATTTTCCAAAACGCTGACACTGGGAATACCAGCCTTCATGAGCTCCTCAACATGGCGGTTGAAGAAAGCTTCGAAATAGATGACAGAACCGCCACGTTCAAACCAGGCGTCGACGTCCGCCATAACGCGGGCTTTTGACTTCTGAGAAACGACAAAAACACGATCGTCGCAGAGGAAACCGACACGCAGAATTTGCTCTCGAACTTCTTCGTCAGATTCGCTAAGTTCCAAACCGTTTTCTTCCGCCGTCGCCCTGAAAAGTTTAATCGCGTTGGGTTCAGAAATGGGCAAACCGTCTTTGAAGCTACTCGAAAGAATTTTAGCGATCATATTGGCATGTTTGCGCCAACTGGAAGAGGTTCCCTCCACCCCCTTCGACTCGGGAGCCTTCTTCTCTGACGTTCTGTGTGGAACTTTTTCAGCTGAATCGTTCGGTTTTGATGTTCGTACAGCTTTTCTATCATGAACTTCTTTCTGCGCCTGCGAGAACAGTTCTTTGACCGCAGATGCAATATCCGTTTGAACCGGCGGAACTTTTTCAACGACGGCGCCTAATTCATGATTCTTAACCTCGTCGTTGAGGATCGCCTGAAACTGTTTGCCCGTGACGCCTTCCAAAGGATAAACATACTCGAAAGGCTCGCGAAACTTTTCGTCCAGTTCTCTATCGCCCAGAAGAACGTCTGGAACATTCTCCTGAGTCGTATGCGCGAAACCGTTGTCGACAGGAATAAAATCATTTACGTCGATGGTCAAAACACGCACGATTCGATCAATTGGAACGTGAACGCGCTCCGCCAACTCGTCGGGCCTTCTGATCTTCGCGCTTCCCCAGAGGCGATTGATCTCGTCGAGAACCTTGAGAAATTCAAACTTAACGACCTTGGTGGTCTCAAAGTAATAATCATAAAAAACAAATCTCGGGAAACACGAGGCAAGCAACGCGCGAAGCACGCGCCAGTTTGGGACATTGACAGAAGCGAGCCACGACGCGTTCTTCTCAAACCACGCTTCATAGTAGATCACAGAAGCGCCAACGCGTGTAAGAGATTCGACCGTCTGTTTAAGAAGTTTTTTATTCTTTTCAGCGATCGAATAGGCTCGCCCGTCGCAAGTCGTTGCGCAACGACAGATAGCGCTACGAAGCTTGTCGTCGGAAATGTCAACTTCGTCCTGACCGCCATACTTTTTGCAACTCTCGCGAAAACGCGCCAGATCAGGAAGAGCAAAAAGCTTTAATCCCGCCGGAAAATCGTCGGCGAGAACCTTCTTGATCATTTCACCGCGGGTCATTGTGGGATTTTCGGAAGTCTCTTCCTGCGAAACCGTTTTTTCAAAAAAACGACCGCCCGCCTGCTCGAAATATTCGCGAACTTCCAATTCCGTCGCACGAGCGCGTGGCCCGGCAACTTCGAGAAATACCGTATAAAAATCTCCAAAGTCAGAAAAATCCGGACTAAAATGCCGGTTGCGAAAGCGCTCGTTCAAAACAAATTTCGCAATCAACAGAAACTCGACGCTAAAATCTGAATCGTCTGTCAGTTCCTCTTCGTCGTCGGGATTGATTTTTAAGCCAATAAAATCGAGAGCAATCTGGGTAATCTCGTCTACCTCCGCTAAAGATTTCTTCTCGAGGAGCACCTTGCTGTTGAGATTATCAAAAAAGCCTTCAAGACTCTTCACATCAAAGAGTTTGAGAGACGGATAAGACTCGTCGACAGACTCTTTAATCACTTCGAAGAGCGACTCCAGAGGACTGGACGCTCCGAAGCCTGGCCTTTCATCCATAACCTGCGGTTCAGACTTAAGATAGAACAAACGTCTAAACGTCGCGAATTCGTCGGGTTCAAGCGCTTCGCCGCCAAAGAAGCGTCGGACAAGACCTGACGCCTTACGGTATGAAGCAATCCAGGGCAACGCCTCGGCGGGCTCCTCGTCCGGAGTCTCCCCCGCCTCCCCTTGAACGTCGGAAGGAGCAGTCGATTTATCCTCAAACGATTGCGCTTCAGAAAATCCTCGAACGTTCGAAAAATGAACGTGTTTGTCAGAACCAGAAGAATCGGAGACAGGCTCGCCAACTTTGCTGTAGAGTTCTTCAAGAACAAAATCGTCCCTCATTTTGGGACGGCGATTCAGACGAAATTTCACGGAATCAACATGTTTGGCTAAATAATCAGCCACCTTGGACAACCGAACGCGACGTTCCTCAAGGTCGCCAATAAGCGTTCCTCCCGCGTGGAAAAACAAATCCTTCAGAACCTCGTCGACAACCCGATCGACCTCTTCAGGGTCAGACGGATCCTTAATCGGTCTCACGCCAGAGATAAAAGCGGCAGGGTCTTCCGCCATCCCCGGCGTTGCTTCAATGACCTCGTTGCGAAACTCGTCAAATTCAAGACCGCAAAAGAGCGTCTTCAATGGGAAATGTTGATTCAGAACGTCGTTAACCACCCTGAGAAGAACACGATTGCGATCAAGATCGCCCGGTCGAGACGCGTAGCCAGAACGAGACTCCCCAGAATTGTCGTTCCATCCTGAGTGCGAGGCGCTTCTTCGGCCTGAATCCTCCTCTCGCAATTCGTCTCGGACCGAGCCCGTGACGTCGTCCCTTTCGCTTTCATAAGGAGAACCATCGTTCTTTTCGAATTCGTCGCTATCGTTATGCATCACGTAAATACTCAATCCTGAAGGAAGTCGTCGTCAAGCCTCGAGCGTTCCGCCGTCTATCCACGAGCAAAACAAGAAGACCCAGGATTGACAAGGCTTCGACACGGACAAAAAACAAAGGAGCCCGCGTTCTCCATTTCTTACCGGAAACCGATTCTGAACAACGCTAACAAAAATGCAAAATGGCTTCTTTGAAAAAGTTATCCTCTGGGAAGAAACTGCGTCCCAGCGCATATCCATGAAATCGGGGCTAGAACCACGCGATCTAAGGATCTGATAAAGGCGAAAGACGCCTAAACCACGCTGTCTGTCCGGTATTCTACTCGTGGAAAAGGCCTTGTCAACCCCTGTAAATTCGCGAGCGCTGTTTCAGTTCGGGAAG
>CACYBR010000517.1 GCA_902772705.1 uncultured Planctomycetota bacterium | reverse complement strand
GGCGCGGTCAGAATGGCGAACGCGCCGCACGACCTCGTTCGCTCATTCACGACCCCAACCACGTCTATTATCAAAACCTGGTTTGCAAATTCAAGTGTTTACAGGTAAAAGAAGGAAAATCGTTTTGATTCTTCAGAAGAGATCCACGTCTTTGAAAATATAGGAGCCGCCGTTTTCACCCGCAAGACGTTTGTAAGTCTTTTTCGCAGGTTCGGTTGACTTTCCGAACTCAATCACACAGATTTGCCGCACTTTACACTGACGACGAAGCGTCTGCACTCTTGCCAGCGTGTTCTCTGTCAATTCTTCATCGGCGTCTGTCAGAAAGAACACAACGTCCGGTCTCATCTTGACGCCAGCCATGAGCGCCTGCTCGGGCGACGTTCCGCCCGTCGCGACGATGGACTTCAAAAAACGCGCGCATTTAGCTTTGTTGGCAGGGTTGACGTCAATAAGCGACGAACCGTTGTCAAAAACGTCGACGTCGTGGTTAAAAACAACCACCTGAAACTTCGTTGCGCCAAGTTTGGCGTCAAGGCTTTGGACGCTTGCAACAGCGTCCGCAACAGCGCGTCGAAGCGGAGCGCCTCCCTTCCACCCCATACTGTCAGAGCGATCTATAACGTAAACAAAGGACTTTCCCGACCCACGAACGCCGCCAAAGCCCACAGTCTGTCCGCCGGCGGCGCCGGCGTTTCCCTGTGAACCTCCGGAAGTAGCCGCGTTGATTGTCATCTGGGCGGAAGAGCCTCCGGAAATCTCCGTTAAACCAATTTCATTTGTCGGCAAAAGATTTTCTAGCGTTTCATGAAGCGATTCCTCAATCGTTTCGTTCGCGACAGATTCTTCCGTTCCATCGTCGGAGTCAGAAGAAGTCAACTCTGCCGATTCGGATGAATCTGAATGTATTGATTCCGAGAAAACTATCCCAATCTCATCCGTTTTGCGAGAACCTATTCCGTCGTTATGTCCGCCCCCGCGCGTCAAAAGAAAAAGGAGGAGAAGAATTGTTAGGTGGAAAACAATCGATCCAAAGCTGGAACTGCACCATTCGAACCAGCGAAAACGTCGAAAAGGAACGTATGCGCTTTTCTCTTCGCTGGAACGGCGCCTTTGGGGGAAAATGGAGAACTTGACTCTTTTCATGTCGTTGTTCAGTTATTGCCTGTCGCGCCTTGCCGCGATTATTATTTGCTCTATAATGGGTCGACGGTCGGAAAGACTTTTCCGAAGTTTCGATAGGACATTATACAAAAAAACAATTGAAACAGAAACACATCATGCGCGTTGTTAAATATCCGCATCCGATGCTTACCTACCAAAGTAAGCCTCTTCGTAAGATTGACCAGACAATTCGTGACGTCGTTGCTGAAATGTTTGATTTGATGTACGCGAACAACGGCGTCGGTCTGGCGGCGAATCAAGTCGATCTTCCCTATCAGCTTGTCGTAATCAATCCGACGGGTCAACGCGAGGAAAAAGATCAGGAATACGTTTTCATTAACCCGACGCTTCTTAAACTCAAGGGAGTCGAGGAAGGAGAAGAAGGCTGTCTCAGCTATCCAGGCTTGCGACTTATTGTTCCAAGAGCGAAGGAAGTCAAGTTTCAGGCTGTCAACCTGAAGGGCGAACTGAACACGTATTACTGGAAAGGTTTCGAAGCACGAATTATCCAGCATGAAACGGACCATCTCTTCGGAAAATGTTTCTACCAGCGAGCAACCGCGTCGACAACGGATCTGGACCAGGCGCTCGCCCAAATGACGGAACGTTATAACAAGGATCTTGCCGCGGGGCTGGAACCTACGCCAGAACAGTTCGCAGACAACGTCCAAAAATGGGAAAACGAACGTTGCTGATCCATAATCGTTTCGTACCTGATTTCGTGAAGAAGTGGAAGGTCTGATTTTCTCACTCTTCCGGTTGGCGTTTCGGTAAAAAAAGAGGACGGTTGACGCCACGTCAACCGTCCTCTCGTTTTTGCAGTTGGCAATCGTCAAACGCGATTACCCCCCAGCTCGCTCGCAGAATCAGATCTGTTCAGCGACAACGCGAAAACCAACCGTTGGAGTCCCGCGCGAGGGGTCTTGGGTTTCGCCTCGATAAGTTGCGGAACACTCTTCAGGGCTGGAATACCATGAACCGCCGCGAATAACGTTTTTGCCGTCGAAAACAGTTGAAGTCCATTCCGCCGCGTTTCCAGACATTCCTATGCAACCATAAGGACTACGGTTTTCCTGAAATTTGTAAACAGGAACGGTGTATCCGCCAACCTTGCTCTTAGCCAGAAATTCCTTCGAATAAGTGAAGCCGGTCTTCGCCTTCGAATCGCGCCATCCCTTGGACAAAACGCCCTTGTTGGTTATCGTAACGAGATCCTTGACTTTGGAAGACTTGTCGTCAATGGTGGCAGACGCGTCTTCAGCAATCAGTTCAGCGACAACCTGGGCGTTATACTGGCAATTCGCAGTCAACTCGCCCCTGGAATAGGCAAAACCAGAAGTCTTACCCCACGGGAAGAGTTGTTTCTGCGGGCCAGCCGCCGCATTCTCGAATTCAGCTTCCGTCGGCAACCGGAAAGACCACCCCTCGTATTTCGTCGCCAACCATTCGCAGTAATCTTCTGCGTCTTTTACAGTAACGCCGACAACCGGACAATTTTTAGTTCCCTTAGGATAGGTTCCGTCGACCCAGGTCTTAGGAAGCTCCGTGCGTTTAGTAGCGTCGACAAATTCCTTGTATTCACGGTTACGAACTTCATACTTACCAATGGCATAATCAGCTTCGATTGGCGTTTTTTCAGCTGTTCCGTCCTTCTCGAAAGGCTTTGAAAACTTGAAATTCTCGTTCGCTGGAACGGCTACAAAAAGCGCTGAATCAGGCGTCGGGAGGGAGCGAGCGCGCATCATCTCTTCGAATTCAGCTTCACGCCCTTGAAAGTCACGACCGCCTCGCTCTCCCTGCGGACGATCCCCCTGGGGTCCACGTCCGCCACGCTCTCCCTGAGGACGATCTCCCTGAGGTCCACGTCCGCCGCGTTCTCCCTGCGGACGACCGCCCTGAGGTCCACCGAAACCGCTCCGGCCAAGAACTCGACCAAACGCGTCAGTCTGTTCGAGAGAATCAAGCGCGCCGTCGTCTTCATTGTCGGAGTCGGAAAGGAGCTTACCTAATTCCGTGTCGAAGTTGGCAATATTGAACTCGCCATCGTCGTTCATCGCTTTTGTCGCGGCAGTCAAGACAGCGTCGGAGCCGCCTCCAAAACCACCCATTCCGGGCATGCCAAAACCACCCATGCCGGGCATTCCGAAACCAAAACCACTCATGCCGCCGCGACCAAAGCCGCCCCCAGGAAATCCCATCCCAGGCATTCCCGGACCGCCCATGCCGCCGCGACCAAAGCCACCCTCGCCACGATCAGAACGACCGCCGCGATCAGATCGATTATTACCCTGCCCCACTTCGTTGTTGGAAGCTTCCTGACCGCGAAGCACAACTCCTTCCTCGAGGAAAACGGGAGTGTAGGAAGAGTTGTTGCGTGGATTCTGGCCCTGGTTGCCGTTGGGGGCGTTACCACGAGGCCCCCCCTGGCCGCCAAAGCCCATTCCACCACGAGGGCCGAAGTTCTGGAAACGAGCTCGCATCTCCTCCTGAAACTTATTGAGTTCTTCCTCACTAAGAACGCCGTTATTGTCGGCGTCAGCTGATTTTAGGTCTTGCTTGAGCTGATCGGGAAGCTGAACGTCTTCGAGTTTGGAAAGCTCAATCTCACCCTGGTCGTTTTTAAACTGGTCAAATGGATTTCCCTGTCCAGGACCACGTCCGCCAAAACCGCCAAAGCCCATTCCACCCTGTGGTCCGCCTCCGTTCCTCATGCGTTCTCGCATTTCTTCCTGCATCTTTTCCATCGCCTTCTGCTGCATGGCCTGAAGTTCGTCTTCCTTCAGAACGCCGTCGTTATTGGAGTCGGCTTCCTTGAGCAGTTTGACGAATTCGGAACGAAACTTTTCTATATTCAGTTTACCGTCTTCACCAAGAGCAGCTGCCTGAGCTTCACGTTGAAGCGAAAGAATCTGCATAGCGCGGAACGCGTTAGGATTCGGGTTTTGCGGAGGGGCGCCAAAACCGTTAAATCCCCCAAACCCCATACCGCCAAAGCCGCCGGTAAAAGAACGCCATTCTCCCGCATCAAGAGAACCGTCGTCGTTAGCGTCAGCTTCATCAAGCGCGGACTTCAAAGCTTTTTCAAGTTTTTCGAGGTTAACGGAACCGTCTTGTTCGTCTATGGAATCAGTAATGGCCTTGAGAAGAGGATTCTGACCAGGAGCGCCCGGTCCAAACGCGCCAAATCCTCCAGGTCCCATTCCACGCTGAGGGCCGCCAAATCCTCTGGGGCCCGACTGCGCGCCTTCGCCGTTATCGCCGGTTGCCCCACGACGAGTATTTCCACGTCGGTTGGCTTCCTGAGAGCGAACGACGTTCATTCCAGACTCGTTCATGGACGTATCGCCAGAACCAGATTCACGTCCTTGAGAACGCCCTTCTCCTTGACGACCAGGACCATCCGGACGCCGAGGCATAAGGGAGCCGAGCTCTTCTTCCGTAAGTTTACCGTCGCCGTCGCTGTCGGCTGCTTTGGCGGCCTTCATAAACGAGGCAAGAAACACGTCAACTTTAACATTGCCGTCCTCGTCGGAAGCTTCCTCACGAGCCTGCATCTGAAGTCCCATCAACGAAAAACCGCCCACTCGAGGAGCCCCCGGAACTCGTGGAACGCCAGGCGCTCCCGGAGCCCCTGGAGATCCTGGAACTTCAGGAACTCTTGGAACGCCAGGCCCCTTACTCTCAACGGCAGTCGCAGTAGCCTCATCACCGTCGTTATCTGAGGCAGAATTGGCGGCCGCCGTACGAGCCTGAGACCGGCGCGAAGACGAAGAACGCTGCTGAGCTTCAACCGGAAGAACTGTTCCTATGCTCAAGCCAAGAATTAAGACTATTAATAGCTCTTTTTTCATAGTATCGTGATGACCTTAATTCCAAAATGGTCTGAATACCCCCCCTGAGTTACAGCACGGGTAAGGTAAGGAGGTTTCCCTGAGCAAGAATTCTCAAAAAACGCAAATCCCTTGCGCCATTGTATCATATCACCATAGGGAAACAAGAATCGACGTCCATGACAAGGACTGCCGACAAAAGCTTCGCTTTATTCTCTTAGACCCCTATTATCTCGCCGTGTTTCCTTTTAAAAAAACTTTTTTCAGATAATTGTGGTTCATCCAGAATGCCCCCATTAGTCGTTTCATCACAGTCTAGAGTCCGCTTTCCCTGTAAATTTCAGAAACCAGGACGTTTCAAGCTGGAATTATATAAAGCATAATATCGTTAATTTTGAACTACACGCCCCTATTTTTGCATTGTAAAAAATGGGGAGAAGGAAAATTTAACCACAGGGGGGTGTTAAAAAAGACGATTTAGTTTAGGATTGTTTACGTCTCACGTTGTTTCCAGTAAACGACGTGAAACGCTCTGGCGTTTGTCAGGTCGGCCTCAAGTTTTAAAAACCTGAGACCATTGGCGTGTGATCTCGTTTTTCCGGACTCGCGTCGCATGACCTGGAGGCCGAAAACTGCAATGTGATATGTGGGCGATCATGAGTAAGAGAGAAGTCGTTATCACTGGTCTTGGTGTTTTGAGTCCTATCGGAATCGATCTTAATTCCTACTGGAACGCGCTTATCGAAGGTAAGAGCGGCGTTTCTTACCTGAACTCCGTCCACACGAATTTGGAGCAACGGCCTATCGGTAGCGAAGTGCCCGACTTCCACCCCAAGGACTACATTCGGCCCAAAAAGAATATCAAGATTATGAGCCGCGACATCCAGATGGGGGTGGTCTCTTCGGTTCTTGCCTGTCAGAGCGCCAATCTATCCTTTGAAGAGAACTCTCGCTCGGTTGATCCGGAGCGTCTTGGCTGCATCTTTGGGTGCGATCTGATCGGTCTTGAGCTTGACCTGCTCAAAGACGCCTTTTACAAAGGAATTGTCGACGGCAAATACGACTTCTCCACATGGGGCCCCGCCTCCATGGAAAACATTATGCCCCTGTGGATGCTGAAATATCTGCCAAATCTCGTCGCAAGTAATATCGCTATCTCTCTGGACGCACGCGGTCCGAACAACACCACGACGCTCGATCGTGGTTCGAGCCTTGCCGCCATTCAGGAGGCTTGCAGAATTATCGAACGCGGCGCCGCCGACGTGATTGTCGCCGGCGGTTCTGGAAACAAGATCAATCCGACGGTTATGTCTCGTAGCGGCGCCTATGAGCTTGCGCCGTGGAACGAGACCCCTGATCAGGATCCGAGACCTTACGATAAAGACCGACGCGGAACGGTAATCGGCGAAGGCGCGGCCTCCTTTATTCTGGAAGAAAAGGAGTTTGCCCTCGCCAGAGGAGCCAAACCTCTCGCCGTCGTCCGTAGTTTCGCCGAGGCGGTCTTCCCCACCGCCACGTTCGGTATGCAACAGGAAGCGGCGGAATCAGCGATTCGACTTGCCTTGGAACGCGCTGATATGAAACCCGAGGACGTCGGACACGTTAACTCAAACGCGCTCGGTATTCCCACCGATAATAAAGAGGCGATGGCGATCGCCAACGTCCTTGGGGACGTCCCGGTCTTCACAGCCTGCGGGCACTTCGGCAATCTTGGAAGCGGAGCTGGCGCCGTTGAACTTGCCGCTTCCGTCTTAGCTCTGCACAAGGGCGAGATTCCAGCGACTCGCAACTGTGATTCGATCGCCCCAGATTGTCCCATCAACCTGATCGCCAAAACTTCCATGCCTCTAACCAAAACAAACTTCATTAAACTTAACCACGCTAATACGGGACGTTCGTTCGCTCTCATTCTCGAGAAATGCTGAACTTCACTCAGACAGATCGGACCGACCAGTGATAAAAGCGTTTAGAACGAACTTGAGAGTAAGCAATGGGCGTAGCAAAGGTTGCTATTATAGGTCGTCCTAACGTAGGCAAGTCCAGCATTTTCAATTGGCTTGTTGGCGAAAGGGTGTCGATCGTGGATTCTGTGGCTGGCGTAACGCGCGACAGGGTCTCCTTTTTGCTGGATATCGGTCTTGACGGGGTTGACGAAAAGTATCTAATCCCTGAAGTTGTCGGCGAAGAAACGTTGCATAACGAACTCGAAATTGAGGAAGACGCCGTCTCTGAAAAGGAACACGAGCTCCTTGAATTTGAGGATGAAGACGCTCCCTTCACTCCTGGCGCGGACGTTGACGTCGAAGACGATGCCGAGGCTGGTAAAGAACGCGATCCGGACTCCTTTCTGCCCCATGTTTCTAACGCTGAAGGGGCGGTCTCTGAGGAAGACCTGAAATCTTCACAACCTTCGGACGAAGAAATCATTGAAGCGGAAGAATATTCAATCGTTGACGAAGATTCTGACGGTCAAGACTTCCAAGATTCCGTTCCCAGGATTTCCGCTCGATACATTGAGCTTACAGACTCTGGCGGGATTGGCGTCGTTGATAAAGACGACTTGTCTGACGACGTTGAAATGCAAATTGACGCGGCTATCAACGCTGCCGATCTAATTCTCTTTGTCGTAGACGCAAAAGACGGTTTGACGCCCCTCGATCAGTCCGTTGCAGATCGTCTTCGCACTCTTCAGATTCCAATTCTTCTCGTCGCAAATAAATGCGACGGGGAAGCTCAGGAACTTAACGCCGGCGAATTCCACTGTTTCGGCTGGGACGTCGTGCCGGTGAGCGCAAAACAGAAACGTGGGCGTGTCAGCCTTATGGACGCGATCGAAAGAGCGTTGCCAGTCTCCGCGTTTTTTGACAACGGGGAAAGACTCGGCGAGCCAGAGATGAAGATCGCTATCGTCGGCAGACGTAACGTCGGTAAAAGCACTTTTGTCAACACGCTTGCCAGAGAGGAACGCGTTATCGCCAGTCCGATTCCGGGGACAACTCGCGACTGCGTTGACGTTCGTTTCGAAATGGACGGCAAGTCGTTCATCGCGATCGACACGCCCGGCTTTATGCGCAAAAAGAGCGTTAGTTCAGACCTCGACTTCTATGCGTTGACCCGAGCGGAACGAAGTATCCGTATGGCGGACGTGGTCTTCATGTTCTTCGACTGCTCTCTTCAGATTGCAAAGATGGACAAACAGCTTGTTTCCCTGATTGAATCATATAACAAGCCATGTATCTTCGTGGTTAATAAGTGGGACAAGATGGTCCAGTACAAGATGCCGACAGGTCGCTGGGCGGAATACCTTCGTGAAACCTTCGCAACGATGTGGCATGTTCCGATCGCCTTCATTACAGGAATGACAGGCAAAAACGTTCAAAAGCTTCTTCAACACGCTCAGTCTCTTTATCGCCAGAGCCAGATGAGGGTTCCCACCAACAAGCTCAACAAGCTCGTGGCGGCGGCGCTCAATCATACTCCTCCCCCGCTTTTTCATTTCAGGAAGCCGAAAATTTACTACTCGACGCAAATTTCGGTTGCGCCTCCGACAATCGTCCTGTTTTGTAATATTCCAGAAGCCTTTTCGCCAAGCTATCGTCGATTCATCCTTAACGTCATACGAGACGAATTGCCAATAGGGGAAGTCCCTATTCGTCTGTGGTTCCGTAAACGTGAAGAAAACGATAAAAAGGATGATGTTGACAGTCAGCGCTTGACATGACTCTCATTGAGCCGTCTTTCCTAAAGGAGGGACGGCTCAAGCCTTTCTATAGCGCTATCTGTATTCCTCATCTTGTCTATTTTTAAAGTCTATGGTTTCCGGTTTTATAAAAAAAACGGCTTACGGGAACTATCAAGATTTTATGACGTCAAAAACCTTGCGTCGCGCGATTGCGTCAGTTTTATCTCTTGCAATCGTCGCTTTGAGATTACAGTTCGGGCAATTATGCAATAGAACCCGCAAAAGGACTTTGCGGCGTCTATGTATACAAAACTCAACAGTGGGAACGAGACTATGCCGGGCGCCGATTTCCGAGACGTTTTTAATCCTGCTAGCAGTAGCGTATTCATTCCAGCGCCACAAGGGCCGAAGGAAATGGATAATCGTCAAACACCAGGACAACCAAACGCCGACACGAGTAAACCACCGTTTTCTCAGTGTCATGAGGATTCGTTTAAAGACGCCGACCGTCCTGGACGACGTCACTATATCGCAGAAACGATGAAAAATCAGGGGGCGTCGCTCTCCTATTGCGCAAGAAAACTCGGACTTACTCAAGAAGAAGTCCTTCAACAGCTTAACCCAGAATCTAATCTGACTCTTAAGCAGCTTTTTGACTGGAGTGAAGCGCTCGACGTTCCTCTCGCAGAGTTGTTGCCATTTGACTCGTCAACGTCCGACCCTATTAGAAATCGAGCGCTTTTGCTTCGCATCATGAAAACGGCGCGTCAGATTCAACGTATCAGCCGTAACACCCCAATGGAATATGCCGCTGCCACTCTCGTGGCGCAACTTCTTGAACTCGTTCCCGATTTCGCCTCAATTGAAGCCTGGCCTTCCGTCGGTAAAAGTCGTGCGTCTAAAACGGACGGAACCTCAATGAGACGCGTCGACTCAGAGACGTCAAGAATCATTGAAAACAATTCATAACTGAACCAGTTCCCTCATTTTTAAGAGCACAATCCATACGCCTATTGTAAGCTCTGGCTTTTATGCTAAAGTACGAACAACGCAGACTTGTCCTTTGAATGGCCTTGATGTTCTGAGGATTGTGTCTGCGTTGTCCTTTTTAGATTTCAGCGACGTCATTTAAACCAATCAAAGAAGCGGTAAAGGAATGTTACTTAAAAAAGAGGAGTATGTTGAACAGGAATATTTCTTTCGGACGTTTTCCGAGAGACTGTTGGACGGCTATTCTTCGCAAGAGATCTTATATGGGATGAAAAGCGAGTTGCTCAACGCAACGAATCTTCCCATGGCGATCGGCGTTCTACTCACCGAGGTCAAACATTCCGGGAAAATGAACCTCGCCATGAAACGTATGCCCCACTATTTTACATCGTTTCAAACCTTCATTATGGAGAGGGCTGAACACGAGGAAGGACGTTTCGATTTTCGTATAGCCTTACAGGTTCTCGAAAGGGAAGCCAAGTATCGCTCAGGCGAGCCAACCCCTCAGGGCATTTTCTTTTACCAATTCGAAACGCTCAGTCGTAACAGACTTGGCTTCGACCACGGGCTTGAAGCTATCGCAAACGACCCAATATTCGATGAAGACTGGAAATACTGGATCAACGTCGTCCTTAGAAGACAGATCGGTTTCATCGATATTGCCAAGCTAATCTACGTCAGAAGCGAGTACTACAAATTAGGAGATAATGAAGAACCTAAGCCTGTTTTATTCGGAGAACGGGAAGGACGAATAGCCTATGCCTCCAGGGGGCGCGATCCCCTTTTCTTCTTCTCGGCGCTCACACGCCATATTGGATATCCGACCGTTGCGAGACAACGACATAAAGAAGAACGTGAGAATCCAGTCATAACGGAACTACGTCGCAAACTCGAATTACTCGAGGATAAGTTCCAACTCATGCAGGAAGAACTCAGGGGAGGAATTAATCTTGAACGATTCTATGTTCAAAAATAACGTTGTTTGGGAGGTTTCGTCCCTGTAGTATGCGATTTCTGCAAGGCGTCATAACGTCTTAAACGAGTTGTTGTTCAACTAAAACCGGTTCGCGACGTTCATTGTTTATTAAAAGCTATGGCGTATCAAAGCGCTTGCGAAGGCTAAGTTACCTACAGTCCACCAGTGAAAACACTTTGATAGTCTCATTTTTGTAAAAAAGACTTGACAAGCAAAGTATTTATCATAGAATCGACGCAGAGAGGCAGGCTGGTTTATCCGGTATTCATATCGGAGCTTAACATACGTTGCTTATATGCGTATTCTATAAGGACACAGGAAAGAATGACCAAAAAGGATATTGTCCGGTTAGTATCCGAAAAAACGGATCTTTCGCAGCAGGCTGTAAAAGAGATTGTTCAGCAGACTCTGGAATCGATCATTGAAGTCCTCGTAAGAGACGGACGCATCGAACTCCGTAACTTTGGCGTCTTCAAGGTTAAGGAACGAGCTGCACGAAACGCCCGCAATCCTCGTACCGGTGAAGAAGTTCAGGTTCCGGAGCATGAGACCGTCGCTTTCAAGCCTGGCAAAATGATGGTCGCTCATGTTCAGCGTGAACGGCAGAAGAAAGCGGCCGCTAAGAAACGAGCCGCGTCGAAAGCCGGGAAGACCGCCAAAACGGTCAAGGCCTCTGAAAAGGCAACTAAACCCACAAAGAAAGTCGTGAAGGCGTCAAAAAAGTGATCCGCTTTTGTGATTTATCCTAGCATATGGAAATGCCGCGTTTATTACGCGGCATTTTTTCTTTATTGCCGTTGTTAGTCTCTGAGCCGAGAAACCAGCGTCCTTATAAAATCGAAAAAATATTTATTAAACACTTGCCAAGTGGAAAAAGTCCTATATAATCCCATTACCTTTTGGAGAGGTGGCAGAGTGGTCGAATGCGCGGGTTTGCTAAACCCGTGAGCTCGTAAGGGCTCCGCAGGTTCGAATCCTGT
>CACYBR010000516.1 GCA_902772705.1 uncultured Planctomycetota bacterium | reverse complement strand
GATATGAATCAGCGGCGATTTTTTGTCAAGCTTTTCTCCAAAGACCTCGACGTTTTCGATCGTTAGTCCTTCCGTCGTGTGCTCTTTATCCGCGCCGGAGAAGAGGATTCCGCAATAGGACGTCGGACCGTCGACTGTAATGTTACGGATCGTGATATTTTTGATGTAGCCGGGCTCCTGAGTCTTCATGTACTGATTGACAACAGGCCGACCGACGAAGAGCCAGTTGTCTTTGTTTTTGACGTCGATATCGAACCGCAGTTTTGACGTGTCGAGATTCTTCATCTTTTCGAGCGCCTCAGGGGGAAGCGCGTTTTCCTGCCCCATTTCGAATCGGATATCTTCAAAAAGGACGTCTTCCATTCTCATTTTCTCGCCCGGTTCCAACAGGAAATTTCGCGTTTGCGCGTGGATTACGTCGATATTGCGGAAGGTTACCCGGCGCATATAGGGCGCGCGACTTTCATGTCCCATGAGGACAATGCGCGCGCGGTCGCACCAGAAGACGCAGTTTTCGACCGTGACGTCTTCGCAGTTCCCATAGGAATTGTCAAGTCCTTTGAGCGCCATGCAGTCGTCGTCGGTGCGAATAAACGTATTCGCGACGTGGACGCGGCGCGAATTACACGGGTTAATCCCGTCGTCGTTCTGAACGCGTCCTCCGCAAATCTTGATGTTGTCAATATTGACGTCGTCGCAGTTTACGGGCACGACCGTCCAGTGCGACGCGCCTCGAATCACGATACCTTCAATCTTGAGATTTTGACATTCAACCAGCTGCAGCACATGGCCAGTGGGACCTTGCGGCCAGTTCCACGGCGTGGAGTCGACGACGCCGCGACCGCGGATGGCGATGTTTTTTCCCTTGGCGTAAACGCCGCATTTGACGACGGCGCCATTTGCCAGATAAAGCGTCTGATTGTCAGTGAGCTCGATTTTTCCATTTTCCGGGTGATGGACGCCAGGTCCGAAGTAGAGGACGTTCGGGTCGTTTTGATCCGGGACGTCCTTTTCAAGCGGATTGACGAAAACAAGAAGAGGATGCTCGCGACCATTGTATTCGACCGAGAATTGGCACGGCTTGTCGACTGTGAGCGTGAAGGAACCGTCTTCATTCTTTTTTGGAACGATTCCGAGCGATTTCGGACGTACAACGAGATTCTCGGCGGGGATTTGCCCTCTTTTTTCAACGCGCAGAGCAACGGGTTCGTCCGCGTCGACGGAAAGGAATGAATAGTTTCCTCCGTAATTGTAACCGTCGAAGGGCGGATCGGCGGTGCGCGCGGCGAGGATTTTCGCGTCCTGGCCGTTGATATTGACGTTCCATTGGCGGCTGGGCGGTTCGTCAGGAACGTCGCCGGATCTGAGAAAATGAATTTCAGCGTTCGCGGACGCAACGCTTAACGTTATGAATGTGAAAAGTAAAGCGACAAACGTTCGTTTCATGAAGGGACCTTTATTTTAAGGGATTACAGTTCGCCCCAGTTGGCGCCGATCTCAGGATCGACTTTGAGAGGGACGGCGAGGGGGTTGCCGAGCGTCATTTCCTCCACGACGAGCTGGGCGAGTTCTTCCGCGTCTTCTCGACGCGTTTCAAAGAGCAGTTCGTCGTGTATTTGTAGCAGCATTCGCGCGCGCTCGCGCGGTTGAGCAGGTCGGTGCGATTCTGAGCGAGCCGCGGTCTCCTGGGATTGAAGCGGACGCGGCGCGTACTGCTCGGGATGGAAGAGAGGCGTTGCGGAGAAATCGGGGCGCGCGACCTCTGGAGTCGCGACGAGCGTCTCCGTCGACGAATCGCCAGACCACCGGGACGAGGTCCATCCCTCGCGTTTGAGACGTCGCCAGACTGCGAGCATTGCGAGCTTCATGACGTCGGCGGCGGAGCCCTGTACGACGGCGTTGATCGCCGCGCGTTCGGGAAAATTGAGCGGTTTACGTCCTCGCGCTCCTCGTACTCCCGTGAGCGCGCGCCGTCGGCCCAGTAGAGTTTCGACGTATCCGCAGCGAGCACAGTCGTCGAGGACTCGATCGAAGAAAGACAGAACGCCGGGATAAGTTTCGAAAAATTTATCGATGTATTCCGCCGCCGCTTCCCGTGAGACGTTGATCGATTTGGCGAGTCCAAACGAAGTCTGGCCATAGACGAGTCCGAAATTGACCGCCTTTGCCTTGCGACGCATGTCAGAGTCGACCTCGTCTGGCGAAACGCCAAAAATCTGCGCGGCGACGCTCGCGTGGATATCTCTATTGTCGTCAAACGCGCGTCGAAGCTCGTCGTCGCCGGAAAAATGCGCCAGCACGCGCAATTCAACCTGACTGTAATCGCATGAAAGAAAAGCGTCATAGCCCTGCGAGGCGTCTGGAACGAAGCCCGAGCGAATGAGCTTGCCCGACTC
>CACYBR010000515.1 GCA_902772705.1 uncultured Planctomycetota bacterium | reverse complement strand
TCATGCCGCGTTCAACGCCGTCCCAGCTGAAGAAGAGAATCGACGGATCGTAGTCTTGCGGCGCGGCGGGACTGGCGCGGAACGCGCGCATCGCGTCGCCAATATCGCGAGCGAGGGTCGCCGCAGACGCCATGTCGACCTGCCACGCGCGTTCCAGCCTCGCGTCGAAGTCGAGCGCTTTGCTTTTCGGGGTCATAAGATCGATTCCAGCGGCGTAGACGAGCGCGTCGACGCGCGGAGTCTCGCGATTCTGATCGCGCCGGAGCGCGTCAAGGAGCGTGGCGGAGAGCGTCGCGGCGGCGCCGGGCCGCGCGAGGTCCGCGCGCAGGACGGTCGCTTGCGCGAGCGAGGGATAGTCCTTGGCGCCGGCGAGCTCCTCGCGCAGCGCGTCTGCGCCGTCGTTGGCGACAAGATAGAGCGCGACGTCGTCGCGTCGAAGAGCGTCCAGAAGCGCGCGTCCGATTCCGCCGGAAGCGCCGGTCAGCACGATCGTTTTGCGCGACGCGACGGTCATGGCTCGCCTCCCTGAGGGGCGGCGTTTTCCATCGCGAGTTTTCTTGCCTCAAGCTCTGGCGCCGACGCGGCGATCTGCCGGCGTTTGTGTTTGAAATCGATTGCGAGAAAAACGATGGAAACGACGCAGGCGAGCGTGTCGGTCACGGGAAAGGAGAACCAGAAACCGTTGAGGCCCTTGCCGAAATACTTTTCGATGAGCCAGGTTGAAAGGACGAGCGTCGGCAGCAGGAAAATGAGCTGGCGCAGCAGCGTCATCATGAGCGCGAGGATTGGACGCCCCTGCGCCTGAAAGTAACCGCTCGCGATGACGTTGATCGTGACCAGGGGCAGCGCGAGCATAACCGCTCGAATCGCCAGTTTGCCGAGCGTCTGTTTTTCGACAAACCCGACCTCGTTGGCGTTCAGGAAAAAATCAATGAACCATTCTGGTTTAAGCATAACGACCGCCCAGATGACGAGACTGGAATAGAACGCAAGGTTGAGCGCCGTTTTGATCGTTTCCAGAACGCGATCGGGGCGTTTCGCGCCCGAGTTATAGCCAATGATCGGTTGAACCCCCTGACCGAGTCCGAAAAACGGCATAAGGAACATGTTCATGACCGCGACCGCCGCGCCCATGACCCCGATTGCGAGATCGCCCCCGTCGAACGTATAGCCCATCGCCACGCCGTAGAGATCGCCGTAATATCCCATCAGGTTGTTTGACGTGGTTTGAAGGATCGCCGAACATGCCTGCGTCGCAAAGGGCACCGCGCCGCAGACGGCTATTTTCCGCGTCAGTCTCCAGTTAAAGCGAAAGTATTTCCATCGCCATTTGAGCGTCGTGTGACCGGTCGCGTAGAGACCGCAGACCCACGCCGCCGCGATTATGCAGGCGATAATATTTGCCAGCCCCGCGCCCCAAATGCCGGTTCGGAAGACAAAGAGAAAGACGTAGTCCAGAATTCCGTTGGCGAACGCGGAGACGAGCATCGAGATCATCGCGGTTCGAGGGCGGCCTTCCGCTCTTACAAAGTTGTTGACGCCAAACGCGATATGTTGCGGCAGCACGCCCCAGATTACGACCGAGAGATAGGATTTCGCGAGCGGCATGATCTGATCGGAGGCGCCGACGAAACGTAGGATTGGCTCAAGGAAGAGCTGGCCAAGCGCGATGAAGATCGCCGCCGTTACGACGGAGAGATAGAGCGCCTGACCGAGCGCCTCTTCCGCCTTGTCGTTTTCACGTTCTCCAAGGTGAATTGAAATCAGAATCGTCGCCCCGACCCCGATTGTCATGGCGACGGCGAGAAAGACGACGATCACGGGAAAGGAAACCGTGACGGCGGCGACGCCGTCGACTCCGAAACGCTGCGCGACGAAGATCCGCGCGACGAGGTTGTAGGTCGCTGTGACGACGGCGGCGACGATCGCGGGCGTCGAGAACTGGACGAGGAGCCTCGATATCGAGCGGGTCTCGAAGAATTCTGGATTTCTCGGCGTGGCCATGTTACGATTCCGGGACGATTCTTTTTCAGGAAGCTGTTATCCCGTTCATTATATCCGCCTTCGGACATTGGACAAGAAGACCGCAAACGCGATCGGCGTTCCAAAAGGGAACGGGACCCCGACGAAACGAGATCCCGTTTTGGAACGCCAATTTTTTCAGAAACGTCGTCTCAGAGTCTCAGAAGAGTTTGACGTAATTCGGCAATTCTCCGACAAGGGGCCGGAGGTATTCCAGGCACGCGTCCGTGACGTAGAGGTTTTCCGCGTCGACGTATTCGAGCGGCATCGGCTTGGCTTCGACGGCGACCGCGTCGAGGGGCGCCGTTTCATAAGCGACTTCGTAAGGATCGTTGGAGAGACGCTTCATCGTAACCATGACGCCGCTCTTGCCCTCGAGCGCGAGTTCGACCGCGCGGCGACCGCAGTTCCACGCTTCCTGAATATCGGTCGCGGTCGTGCGGTCGGCGCCGCACATCGGGAGAGATTCCGTAACCTGAAATTCGCCGCGCGCCGCCGTTCCGTCCCCCTTCTTGAGGTTCTTGCTGAGCATCTGGTGCAACGCGACGGCGACGCTTGTGCCCGCCATCGCTCCGAGTTCCTGATTCCCGAATTTATCGACCGTCTTTTCCTTCTTAATCTCTTTCCCGTATGCGTCGAGGGAGCTGACGACCACTCCGTCCTTGTCGCGGATTCCTTCTCCGCAGACCACGCTCACGAACCCGAAACGGTCGAGCGTTTCCTGCGCTTTCGCAATAAAACGCTCGAATTCAAAGGGAATCTCGGGAACGAGAATAATGTGCGGCGCGTCTTCCGCGTCCGTTTTCGCGCACGCCGCCGCAGCCGGAAGCCAGCCCGCGTCCCGACCGATCGTCTGGAAGACGACGAACGAGTCGACCTTCTTCATATCGCGCGCGAGAACCCCAGCCTGCTTGACGGAAAGCGCGACGTAACGCGCCGCAGACGCGAAGCCCGGCGTGTGGTCGGTCGCGAAAAGGTCGTTGTCGACCGTCTTGGGCACGCCGAGTCCCCGGAGCTCGTAGCCTTGTGCCTTGCAGTATTTTTCGACGCGGCAGATCGTGTCCATCGTGTCGTTTCCTCCCGCGAGGAAGTAATAGCGAATATTATACTTTTTAAGCTGTTCAAGGATGATCGGGAAGTCGGCTTCCTGAACCTTATGACGACAGCTTCCGAGCGCGCTGCCGGGGGTCGTCTTGAGGCCTTCGATCGTGGCGGGATCGATAGCGCCGAAGTCGAGGACTTTGTCCTGCATGAAGCCTTCCACTCCGAACTGCATACCAAAGACCTTGTCGATTCTGGAGTCGGCGCTCTTCTGACCAAGTTCGAAGCAGCTTTGGACGACGCCGCAGAGGCTCGAATTGATGACGCTGGTGGGACCGCCGCTTTGACCGACGATGGCGTTTCCTTGTAACATTTCAATACTCCTGATAGTTATGCGAAGGGCGCGTTGGCGCCGCGTGGGGGTTCACAATATAGCCGCGCCGACCGCTTTTTTCAAGCGACGGCGCGGCGAGGGAATTCAAAGTCTGCCCGTCCAGCGGACGAGCTGTTCAAAGAATTTCGCGTAATCGCATCCGATCTCGACGAAGAGGTTGTCGCCAAGGCGCTTCGGCAATTCCTGGAAGATGCGCGGCGCGCCCCAGTCGACCATTCCGCCGATCCAGTGCGGCGCGACGTCCGACGCAAACGCGGCGACGCGACCGGCTCCCGCGTCGTCGACGACCAGAAACGGAAAGCTCTCGAGCAGTTCAAGGGAGACGTCGGAGGAATCGACGTCTTCGCCCGCCTGCGCGACGACCTTCTTCCACGTCGTCTTCGTGCGAAAACCCTGAAGCAACACGCTGGCGCCGGCTTTGGCCTCAAAGCGATTATAGCCGCCGACTCCCGGCGCGGTTTCCCACGGCAGGCCCTCGAGGATCGGGTGCTCCGCGACCGTGGGACGAAGGAGGACCGGGGAGGAATAATTCTGGCGATCGTCCCTGTCGGCCATGATCACCGGCAGGATTTCCTTCAGGGGCGAACGATGGTATTCGCCGAGTCGTCCGAAGTAGCTTTCCCAGCCTCCAAGCATGAGCAGACCGGACCCCTGACGGACCGCCTCGACGATGTGTTCCATGTCGCCGGGCTTGAAGAGCGACGCCTGATAGTCGCTGACAATATAGAGCGCGTAGCGACGCGATTGGAAATCGTCCGCGGGAGAGGTTCCTCCGTCGATGCGGTCAAACTCGATTCCCTTGTTGGTCATGATCCCGCAAAGATACGCGGCGGCGCGCGTCGCGTCGTCGTCTCCGAGATAGCAGACTTTATTTTCGATTGTCATGGTGACGGTTCCTTATCGATTGCGAGCGAAACGCCTTTAGGGCGCGGGCGTCATTGGTCGTTCCCGGCGGCCGCGGCGGCGAAAAGGTCTTTGCAACGCTGCGGGACGAAAATGTCGAATTCGGCCTCACGAATGAATTCTTCCGTGCCGTTTTCGCGCTGGATCTTGATGGTCAGATCGATCTGCTTCTGACTCTTATACTGCAGGATTCCGTTGATCTTACGTTCAAAAAGATCTTCGGAAACGCGCGTGCGGATCTGGGGCGGCGTGATGAAGTTGCTGTACGTGGCGTATTCGTAGATCGCGGGTATCTCGGGGATCGGTTCGCCAAGCTCGGGCCAGATCGTCCCCTGAGCGTGGAAGATGCTTATCATCGTCTCGGAGTTCGTGAACTTGTGATCCGGGTGGAGGTCGGTTATGGAGGGAACGAAGAGACGCGTCGGACGCGTCTGACGGAAGAGCCAGACGAGAGAATTCTGGACCCCCGCGCCTCCCGCGATCGCGGGTCCTTCTCCAGCCGCGCCCGTGGCGAATCTTCTTCCCGCCTGCTGGTTCAAGGAACCGTCGTCGTGATTGAGGAAGAAGAGATTTTCTTTCGGCAGTCCAAGGGTCGTAAAGGAATCGACGCACTCGTTACGACGCACGTCGGCGATTGTATCTCGCTCTTCCGGAGCGCAGTATCCCATCTTACCGTTGGTGACGACTCCCGCGAACGTCTTGATTCCGCAGAAGAGGGATGCGATAAAGGTGAGTCCGCAACCGCAGATAATGTCGTCGTCATGAGGAGAGAGGAAGAGCCAGCGCTCTTCAGATCCTTTCCAGTTCGGGAAAATGTCAGCGGGATTAGACGAAGAGAGCAGACCCTTTTCCACTCTACGATCAAAAACAACGGTAGAACTCATGTCAGCGCCTTTATAGGTGCGCGTTGTGACGCGCGGATGATACAGATGGAGACAGCGGGTCGGAGCAAACGCTCTTCTCCGCATAACGAAACAGCGTCAAATTAACAGGTTGAATATGGTCTCGCCGTGAAAGGGGCCGTATTCAAAGGAGGAACACAAACAAATTAGGGTGAACTAACAATTTGTTAAAGCCGCCTAATTCAGGACCGTATAAAAACCGCCCCTGCCGGCGACGCGCCGAACAGGGGAGGGTGGTCCTTATTAACGGGGAGCCGGCGAATCAGCCTTCAAACGCGTTGCCGACCTTACGCGCGCGTTCGGGTTTGTCAAGGTTGACTCCAAGCGCGACGCCTGTCTGAACGAGAAGATTCCAGCCCGCGACGAGTTGGAAGTAATTGTTGTAGCCGCACAGGCTCGGGATCTTGATGGTCGGGAAGATCGTGTCTTTCGACGAGATCGCTATTACGTTGACGCCGGCGCGACCCGCGATGAGCTCGTTGATCTTCTGGCATTCGCTCTCGAACGGTTCGATGAGAACGCACGTTTCACCGGCGCGCATGACTTCTTCTACTCCGTGGAGAAGGTAAGTGCCTTCAAGGAAGTCGCTCTTCTTGCGCGTGATCTCGTTCGTCTTGAGGGTGAGCTCTTCGGCGACTCCTGTGTTACGGCCCGCGAAATAGAGGACGGGAGCGTCGGCAAGCGCCTTGACAATCGACGGATCGTATTCCGTTTCCATGATTTGCGTCATGAGCTGACCGGCTTCTTTTCCCTTGCTCATGCAGGGGCAGTTCATGATGTTCGCCAGAATGGATTGATAAACGAGCGCCTGCTCGACGACGCTCTTTGTCGCGGCGACCGCGTCTTCCTTACCGCAGGAGAGAAGAATGGTTTCGTCGGTAACGTCGAAGATTTTGGTCCCGGCGTTGGCCGTGACGCCGACAAGACCCTTGTGACCCGCGTCTTTGAGGGTTTTGAGAAGAGAGACGATCTCTTTGGTCTGACCGCTGTTGGACGCGCCGCAGACGACCCAGCCGCTGAGATCGTATTCCGCCGCCTGAAAACTGCCGTCGGTCGCGGCGTTGATATTGAGACCGCTCTTGAGGAGATTGTAGATGAAGTTTTTGGCGGGGAAGATACGGCTGGATCCCTCGCCGGTGAGGAAAACGCGCCCGGCCTTGAGAACGAGGCTGGCAATCGTTTTGGTCTGGCTGAAATCAAAGTTTGCAACGACGTCGGACGTCTGAAGCATTTCTCTGACCAGCGCGAAATCATACTTGGAATCGGTCAAATTCATTATGTCAACTCCCTCGCGTCTCACGACGCGCGTAACGACGTAGCGTCTGCGTCTCTGCGAGAATCGTTCCGCGACCAGAAACGCAAACGATTTTGTTAATAAGGACAAGCCCAATCATACCTGAGACTTTGCCAACTTTCAATAGGAGAGCCCTTTTTTTTCCGAACAACCACGGTTTTCTCTCAAAAATTTCCCCTCGTTTTGCGAAAAGGGACGGCGTCTTTTTGTCTGTCTTCTCTATCTTAACGAATTTGTGTTTTTGCACGTTGAGAGAAATTCCTGAAACTTTAACAAAAACAGTGATTTTTTTACAAAAAAAGGAAAAAAGCTATTTACTGATTTGCTCAGAATTGGAATACTGGTCGCGTCTAAGGTTTCATCGAGCGTAAACCTTCGGTAAAAGCCGGCGTTTAACGCTGATTACCGCGGGTTTTCTCCGTGTTTAGAGGAACGCGAGCGCTTTTGAGACCACGAGAGCTTCGTCAGGAGGACGAGGCGGAACAGACGCAACATGCGACGCAAGCGTGTTTTAGCAAAGGATTGTAAGCGTCATGCGCACACATATTAAGACGAACGTATATCAGGAACGACAGAAATCGGAACGCGCGAGCGCGCGCCGTAAGAATTTCAGACGCGTTCTCAGACGTATCTTGACCGTCGGCTCTTTTACTTTTGCCTTCTGCGCGTTTGCTGCGACGACGTCTCCGCACGTCGCGACGGCGCAATCGACTTCCTCGACTCAGCTTGTTATCGACGCGTCTCAATCCGCCAACACGATCGCCGACAACGTCACGTCCGTGGTTTTTGAGGGGGATTTCACGCTCACGCTCATCGACGGACAGGTCTTGCGCCCTGTGCTGCTCTCTCGGACAAACGGCGCCGCGCTTGTTCTGGGCAACACGACGAAGATCGACCAGGAATGGACGATTGTGAGCAACAGCCCGTCATGGACCGGCACGATCGTCGTTAATAAAGACAACGATTTGATTGTCGATCCCGGCGTCTCCAACCCTCTCGGCGCGTATTCCGAAGAGAACGCCGACAGTCACGCGAAGCTCGTGCTTTACAACGGCTCGACCTTCCAGATACCGCAGGAGCTTACGATTTCCGGCGCGACCATTCTAAACGAGACGAGGATGGGACGGCTGGCGACCGGATATTCCACTGTGACGCCGGAGATGGAGTTCGCGGAAGTCAACATTGGCGCGGGCCAGGTCCTCACGGTAGAAAACGGCGTCGAGGTCGACGACCTGACGGGCCTGACCAAGACGGGCGACGGGATGTTGCGAATCGTAGCGAACGGATCGGGAACGTTGAGTTCGACGAATACGACGGGCTATACGCCAATCGATCTTGGCGACGTTTTCGTCGCGGACGGAACGCTGAGCGTTGTGGACGGCACGGCGGACGTGGACGACGTCGGGCTCAAGGTAGAAACGATCGCGCTCGGAGACGGCGCGACGCTTGATATTCAGAGTTTTGAAGCGATTACGCTTGGCGGCGATCCCGGGGATATCGTATTCGAAGCGCGCGACGGTTCGACGGTCAATTTCTACATTGACATGGACGGCGACTACACGAAATACGTTGCCACGACCTACAATACGTACGTTAACATTGGAGACGCGACCCTCGATATTGACTCGGATCTTCCGGGCGTTTTGGCTCCGAAGTCGCTCGTTCTTTTCTCAACGGCAAACGTCGGTCAGACGACGTACGATCCCCTGAAACTCACCATTACCGACAACATCCTTGGGATGGATTACGGGCTCGACCTGCTCAAATCGACGTCTGACGCGATCGTCGTAACGCTTGTGGAATCGGACAATTTTTCAGACTACGCAAGTCCAGGCAACTCCGAGGCGGTCGCGCACGCTCTTGACGAGCTGGTTGATTCAGGCAAATACACTCCGGCGGAATACG
>CACYBR010000514.1 GCA_902772705.1 uncultured Planctomycetota bacterium | reverse complement strand
TTCTCCACCGCCGAGTGGATCGACATCGTGCTGTCCGCCATGGACTACAACCCGAACGGCTACAAAAACGAAGCCGAAAAAACAGCAGTGCTCAAGCGCCTGCTGCCCTTTGTCGAAAAGCGCCTCAATCTGATCGAACTCGCGCCCAAGGGTACGGGCAAATCTTACGTCTACGGTCGCGTCAGCCGTTACGGTTGGCTCTCCAGCGGTGGAAAGCTTACCCGTGCGAAGATGTTTTACGACCTGATGCGTCGTCAGGACGGTCTCATTCCGAACAACGATTACGTCGTTCTCGACGAGATTCAAACGATCGTCTTTGACGAAGTCGACGAGCTTCGCGCCGCGTTTAAAGGATACCTCGAACAGGGCGTCTGCACCGTCGGCGACGTCGAAGTCAAATCCGACGCCGGACTCGTCCTGAGCGGCAATATCAGCCAGTCGTATATGGACGAATATCGAAACATGTTCACGGAGCTACCCGAAGAGTTCCACGAGTCGGCGCTCATCGACCGCTTCCACGGCTTCATCAAAGGCTGGGATATCCCGCGAATGACAGACGACCTCAAGATGCGCGGCTGGGGGCTTAATTCCGAATACTTTACCATGACGTTGCATATGTTGCGCAACGTCATGGATTTCCGCAGCGTCGTCGATCAGCTTATCCTCGTGCCTGAAGGCGCCGACACGCGCGACACGGAGGCGGTCAAGCGCATTACGACGGCGTACCTGAAGCTCTTCTTCCCGTACGTTCGATGCGTTGAAGACGTCCCTCTCGACGACTTTACCCAATACTGCTTTAATCGCGCGCTCAAAATGCGCAAGATTATCAAATACCAGCTCGGGATCCTCGACCCGGACGAATTCGGCGGCAAGGACGTCCCGAAACTCCGGGTCCGCGACGACCTCTGAGCCGCGCGCGGCGGCGACCTCGAGCGCCTTCATACTCGCGCAAACTATCGCTTTCATGCCCGCGCAAGAAATCAAAAAAGCTCCAGTCACAGGGGTTGAACTGGAGCTTTTTTCTTTTCACGTCGCCGGATCCCCGGTCGACATGGCCGCGTCAATAGTTGTAGCCTAAGCCCGCGACGACGCCGTGCGCAAGGAAGTCCGTCTTTTTGCCGTAGACGTTCCCCGAATTGTACCATCCGTTGAACTCGTAGCCGGCTCGCGCTTCCAGCCCGTTAAGTCGCCAGTAGAGCCCCAGACCCGCGTCGACCGACGGCGTCAGGTACGTCTTCTTGAAAACGTCCTGCGAAAGCACGTCGTTCACGTAGACGCTCGACTTCACTCGACCCGCCGCAAGAGCGCCCGCGCCCTTGCCATAAAGGCCAAACCCGTTGAACAGACCGATGCGCGTCTCAATTCCAAGACGAACGCCAAACGCGTTGAGTCGCGACGTCGTCCCGACGCGATCCGTCATGGCGCTGGTAAGAGCGCCGCCCGGCGGCGTGGCTGCGGCGAGCGTCGTCGGATTCGCGCCCAGAAGCGCGTCCGTTTCCAACGCGTCGTCGGTCAGCGCGGAAGAGGAATCCAGCACCGCGATTTCGCCGCTAAGAAGCTCGCTCGGCGACGTCGGCAACGTGTATTCGCCATGATCGGAGATATCTTCCGTCAGCCCGGTCCAGCGAACGCCGCCGAAAATCCGGAAGCTCGATTGTCCATAGTCGGTCCAGCGTCCCATCTCGATATCGATCGTCTGAAGATCCGTCTTCATCCGCGATTCGATCGACGTCAAATTCATATGCGCGCCAAGTCGAGCGTTCGTAAGCGTATGACCCGTCGGAAGATCCGCGTCCGAAAATCGTCCGTCTTCCCCTTCGTTGAACCACGTGAACGTTCCGATCAGATCCCAGCCTGCCGCAGAACGGAATCCAAAACGACCGCGAAGACCCGTGTTCTCGCCCTTGAATCGACGACCGGCAATCCTGCCCGTCGCGTTGTTGATCGTCGCGTACGAAACGTTCGGATCCGTCGTCCAGTACAGCCATTCCGCGCCGACAATGACGCCAGGCTGCGCGATTCCAGCGCCGGCGCACGCAAGGTTCAGACCCGAACCATAGTCGCCGTACGTCGCGTCGCACACGCCGTCGACCGCGCAAGCGGCGCCCTGGCCCTGCGCGACTCCATACGCGCCATACTGACCCGGCATGTTAAACTGACCCGGAACGCCGCGCCTCTGAGGAAGCCGCGCGCTCGGCTGACCGTAACCGGCGCCGCCCATGTACGGCGCGACCGAAAGATAGTCCGCGCGCGTCCGAGGCTGCGGAGCGGCGTACGCGTTCGGCGCCGCATGTTGACCCGGAGCGGCCGCAGGAGCGGGCTGGGCCGCCGGCTGTGGCGCGGGCTGAGGCGCCGGCTGGGCCGCCGGCTGAGGCGCAGGCTGAGGCGCAGGTTGCGTCGCCGGCTGAGGCGCAGGTTGCGTCGCCGGCTGAGTCGTCGGCTGCGCGACGATCGTCGTCGGAGCAGGGTCGGTCGGCGCGCTCTCCGTTTCCGGCATGGGCGCCAGACTTTCTGGAGAATTAAAATCGGGAACGTCAACGCCAACGGTCGCGTCGAGGTCAGGAGACGGCGCCTCTTCGGCAAC
>CACYBR010000513.1 GCA_902772705.1 uncultured Planctomycetota bacterium | reverse complement strand
AGAGTCGCGCCCCAGACGCTTCTTCAGCGACTCATGAGACTCTGTCGCGAAGTCTTTAATTTCAAACTTTGAGATTCGTTTTCAATGGGTAGAAAGCTCCCGTGAACCAAAATTGATTCGCGGGAGTTTTTTTATGCGCGGGTCGCCTGTTGATTATCTTTTCCCGCTTCGCTACAATGCGGACGATTGCAACGAATCGCGTCGTTCCGACGCAGACCATAATGATAGAGGCGAATCCTATGAAAGTTGGAATCCGCAGTATAACGAGCGCGACGCTGTTCGTCGCGTTTTCTTTTGTCGTCGCGAGCGCGTTTGCGACGGATTATTACGTCGACGCGAAGCATGGAAACGACGCGGCGAAGGGGACCTCGCCCGATCAGGCGTGGAAGACGCTCAAGCGCGTTTCAAAAGCCGAAGAGATCGTCGGCGGCGACGTGGTACGATTTAAGGCTGGCGACGTCTGGCGCGAAGGTCTCGCGCCGCGCTCCGGAGAAGAGGGTAAGCCCGTAACGTACGCCAGCTATGGCGAAGGCGCCAAACCGAGCTTCTGGCGCTCCGTCTCCCTTGCCGACGAACGCGATTGGGTCAGAGAAGGGGATAATCTCTGGGCGACGCGTTCTCGAGAAGTTCGGTCGCTCGGTCAGAAGACGCCGCTCGATCCTGCGCGATTCTCCCTTTATACCGAGCCCGACGCGAAAGCCGGGAAGAACTTTCATGACGGCGTCTTTCAGATAACGTGCAAGCAGAAGGGAGACGCGGGAAACGACGTCCAGTGGATCTACAGTCCGTTTTCGATCAGGGACGGACAGACGCTCCGTCTTTCCTTTGACGCGCGCGCGTCGCAGCCGGCGACGTTTTCCATTTCGCTCATGGCGCAGAGCGCGCCGTGGGGCTCCTACGGCGGCGCCTCCGGAGTCGGCGAGTTGACGAAAGAATACCGCCGCGTCGAGGTCTTCTTGACTCCGAATCGCGATTCGGACGCCGCGCGGCTGACGTTCTATATGGGGCTCGCGCCCGAAGGAACCGTCTTCGAGTTCAAAGATTTCACGTTTGAAGACGTCGAGATCGACGAGCTTGAGCTGACGCCAGACGTCGGGAATATCATTCTTGACGGACGCGAAGCGGCGTTCAAACGCTGGACGAGGGACGAACTCAAGAGTCAGGACGATTTCTACTATAATCGCGTCGACGGTCGCGTCTGGTATTATTCGCAGGAGAATCCCGCGAAGACGCGCAAGTCTCTCGAAGCGGCGATCATGCGTCATGTGGTCGACCTTTCGGGGGTTCATGACGCGATTTTCGACGGACTCGACCTTCGTTATGGGGCGGCGCACGGGTTCGGCGGCTCTTCGAACGCGCGATGCGTGATCCGCAACTGCGACATATGCTGGATCGGCGGCGGGGATCAGTATCGCGAAGGGGGCGCGGGTCGTCGCACGCGCTATGGGAACGGAATCGAATTCTGGGCCAGCGCGCGAGATCACGTCGTCGAGAACTGCCGTCTTTGGGAGGTCTACGACGCGGCGATCACGAATCAGGGTTCAGGAACGAACGAGGAGCGCAATATCGTCTACCGCAACAATCTGATCTGGAACTGCGAGTATTCCTTCGAATACTGGAATCGCGACGAGTCTTCGATCACGGACAACATCCAGTTTGTCGACAACGTTTGTCTTAACGCCGGCTACGGCTGGGGCCACGTGCAGCGGCGCGATCCGAACGGCAGATGCCTGATGTTCTACAGCAATACGGCGCAGACGACGAACTTTGTCGTCAGGGGCAATATCTTTGCGAACGCGAAGGAGTCTCTTGTTCGTTCCGACATAGAGTGGAAACCAGAATCGCCGACGATTGACGGCAACGTTTACTGGCAGGACGACGAATCGCTCCCGTACGCGTTCTGGCTCAGGAAGAACTACTCAAAGACAGATTTCGACCAGTTTAAGAAAGAGACCGGCCAGGAATCCAGCGGCACGATCAGGAAAATTGACGTCGACCGATTGATACCGCAGGACGTTCGCTGAACGACGGAGCGGTCTGAAACGCAAAAGCGCGCCCGACGATTGTCAGACGCGCTTTTTTTACGATGAACTCTGGATTAACGAATTTCAGGTTTCGTGAACTTCGCGGTTTTGGGACCGAGCGTATTCTCGTCCTTGTCGATCGCCGCCGTTTTGACGACGAACGTGTCCGGGACAGGGCTCCAGCGGTATGAAGCGACGCGATCGCCGCGTTCTTCTTCCTGCGAACGCCGAGGCGTTTGCGTTCCGTCGGCGCGATCTTTTTGAATCGTCTCGACGGCGCGCGAAGCGTTGGATTTGACGAGCGGCGGCGTGTAGCGGCGCGTGACAGGTCGCTTGCGCTCGGCGACAGGCTCGTCGTTTCTAACCGCGGACTTACCCGGCGTCGGAGTCGTTTTGACTTTGGGCGTCGCTAAGGCGTTGGAGAGGACGGAACGCGTCCAGCCTCCGTCGTTGAAGTCGTCGTCGACCGGCTCAGGGGAAGAAAGCTGATCGGGTTCGGCGTCATGGGGGGTAAAACCGTCGT
>CACYBR010000512.1 GCA_902772705.1 uncultured Planctomycetota bacterium | reverse complement strand
GCAGAACGTAATCGACTCCGTCGCACGCGGCGACGCACACGTCAAGCTCACGGACGTCCCCCATGACGAATTCATAGCGCGGATTGTTGAGGAACAACTGAACGTTCTTGTATTTGCCCGTCGAAAGGTCGTCCAGGCATCTTACGCGCATTCCCTTCTTGAGGAGCGCTTCGCAAAGATTCGAGCCGATGAAGCCCGCGCCTCCTGTGACCAAAAAACGCGTGTCTTCTGGAAATACAACCGCTTCGTAACCCATGCCGTCGTCCTTGAATCAGAAGAAGCTTCGATACACGTTGAACGCCAGAAGGACGGCGATTGCGATAGCGTCGACGAAAAAGACGAATTTCCTGCGATTGAAGAATCGGTCCATTCCGACGGGAATCATGAGCATAAGCAGCGCCATCGCGGGCAACGACTGCCGCGGCGACAGAATCGTCAGCAGCGAGTTAGCCTGAGCGAATTTATAGAGCGCGCAGACGGTCAGAAGGAAGAACGGAATCGGCTGATATTTCCAATTTCGGAGCGCCTGTAGCGCGCCGAAGATCATCATCGGCAGGAGGGAGAAGTACGCGAGCATACCGTGGAACGTGTAGTTGATCGTAACTTCCTTCGATTCAAAAATCGCGAGCGTCGTAGGGGGCAGGAACGGAGAACAGATTGCGAAGATGGGAGCCGTGAGCATCTTGGCGATCGAGAGATTCGAAATACCCGCTTTTGAGTCTTCGGCGATGGTGCGCTGAGCCGCGTCGAGGTTCGTCTCCCAGAAGGTTTCATAGTCGGTGGTGAGTTCGAG
Source organism: uncultured Planctomycetota bacterium (assembly GCA_902772705.1). Lineage (GTDB taxonomy): Bacteria > Planctomycetota > Planctomycetia > Pirellulales > Thermoguttaceae > RUG369. The sequence goes on along the minus strand of CACYBR010000512.1, from coordinate 3,388 downwards.
GTCGTTGCAGTACTTCCAAATCATCAGCGCGGCGACGAGCGCGAGCATGTTGGTCAGGAACAGAACGTTCGAGTGCTTGAAATTGAAGACTCGGAAGAAGAAGAAGACGTTGCTTCCCAGAAGCAGGATGAAGATCGAAGCGGGACGACAGAAGATCATGAAGGAGATCGACGCGAGCAGCGCAATGAACGAGACGAGCCATCGACGCTTCAGAATGATGTTTGTCAGTCCCCAGACCGACGTCAGAATGCACAACAGGAGCATCGTGTCCTTAAGGTTGCACGCGGCGAAGACGGTGAGGATCGGCGAGAAGGTGAACAGGAGCGTCGTGAAGATGGTCTTCATACGGTCGGCGTAATTCGAGACGATTCCGCGAACGACCAGAACCGTGACGGCGGACGCTATCGCGTTGCCAAGTCGCGCGGCGTAGACGTTCGGGCCAAATATCTTCATCATAAACGCGCCGAAATACGGAAAACCCGCGTACATTCCGGTGGAAAAACGAATGTTAGAGCTCTGGATTGCGGTAACGCCGTATTCCTGCCAGTACCCGTAGATGTCCAGCATCGAATGATGGTAGTTGAAGTCGTCGTGGTCGCTCATGAACGGCATGCCGTTGAATTGCTGGAAGATGAACGCCAGAATGAAGACTTCGGCGACGCGGATAAGCAAACTGATTGCGAATATTTCCGTAACGACGCGTCCTTCGCTGAAGGGTCGCGAATAATATCGCTTCATCATTCCCTTCGTTAAAAGGAAGTACAGAGGCAGCATGACGATGGAGATCATGAACGGATTGAGCTGCTGTACGACCGCCTGATACGCAAAGGCAAGGACGGCGAAGATCCAGATTTGCTTTTTCCAGACGTTGAAGAAATTTTGGTATTCAATCGGCAGCACGGCACAGACCTCTTATCGAACGGTCAAAAACGGAAACGGTCGAAATACGATCTCATCGGAGCGAAAGAATGGAGAACGTCGCTTTGACGGCGTTGAAATCTCCAAAGAGTCCGATGCGTGAAATGAAGGACGCGACGTCCGTCTTTTTGACCTGCGTTCTGGTGACGCCGAAGGACGCCTTATAGTAGTCTTTCGATTTTTCCTCGGCAAACTCGGAAACGTAGTCGCGGCTTCCGTTGGGGAAGGAGAAGTAGTCGCACTTGCCGCAATGCTTGACAATATCGTCGTGACTGTCCCTGAGCTGGCGGACGACCTCTTCGTTCGACTGACCTGAATGCAGAATGGTATGCCCCCAGCAGTGGGATCCGATCTCACAGAGCTTTTCACGCGAGAGCTCCTCCGCCTGGTTCCAGCTCATGAGCCCCTCGGAATCGTAAAGTTCCCACGCCTTTTCGCGGTATTCCTTCGAGGAATTTTCTTCAACTTCCTTAAGGAATACCATGAGGTTGTCTTCGTTGAGAGAACGCACGTAGACGAGCAGTTCCATCGCGGCGTCGAAGCGTTCCTGGTCGCTGCGTAATGAAAAGGTTCTCTTGATTGACGGAACGTCGAGCTCGACGAGATCGGGATCGTACGCCGCCGCGAACGTGTAGTACGACGGAATTCTTTGGTTCGTTTCGATCAGATGCGTCGAAATGAAAACGAGGAACGGAATATTTTTTTCGACAAGATACGGCGCGACCACTTCAGCCGTGTTCGTATAGCCGTCGTCGAAGGTCAGCAGGAGTTCGCGTCCGCTGAACTGACGACGCTCAAAACGGTCGTAGAACTCGTCCGCTGAAAGGAAGCGATAGCGCTTCGCAAAGAATTCGATCTGGCGGCGGAACTGGTCGAACGTGATCTGATTCGCCTGAACGACCGGGTGCGCGAGAGGCTTCTTGGAGACGCCATGATAGAACAGAACTCGCGTTGAGTGAGGCAGACATTCCGCGAGACGCGCGCCTCCGAAGGCGCCGATCAGCCCCGCGAGCTTCTTTTTGTATCCCATTGTCTAATCGTCCTGTCGGCGGTCGCGTGACCGCGATGTTGGCGCCCGGGGAACCGAGCGGCGTTCATTTGGATTGTATCGTTTCGTAAGCGTTAGAGGTCTCGCCCTCGGGAACCTCGAGACGTTTTTTAACGACTGCAGGAAGACCCGCGCAGACGCAGTAGTCTGGGAGCGAGCGATTGACGACCGAGTTCGCGCCGACCACGGAGCCGCGTCCTACGGTAACGCCCGGCAATATGACGGCGTGCGCGCCGATCCAGCATCCGCGTTTAAGGGTTATCGGCGCGGACTTGCCCGCGCCGCGGCGGAAGCTGCCGTCAATTGGCGTATGATTGGTCGTCGTGATCATAATTTTGTGCGCAACGAGAACCTCGTCCTCGATCACGACCGGATCGCTCAGCAGAAAGACCGTGTTGGGCCCGATGTAGACGTCGTTTCCGACCGACAGGTTGCGCATTCGCGTGAATCGCACGTCAGACGCGACTTGAAACCTCTTTCCACAGCGGCGCATTGCCAGCGAATAGAGTCGTCCGCGGAACCGCTGGAAGCATGGCGCGTCGGGAAGCCAGTTCGTTGTGATCCGTACGAACCATGCCCAAAGAACGTCAAATTTCTTAAAAAGCATTTCCGTCCTCGTCGGGTTCGCGGCCGTTCATTTCGTCAAAAATCCGGACGATTTTTTTGGCGAATTTGTCGAACGTCATTTCATGGACTTTGTCGTACCCGTTGGCGATGAGATCGCGCCGGAGATCGCCGTCCTCGACGACGCAGTCGATCGCGTCTGCGATCGCGGCAGGGTCTTTTGGAGGAACGAGAAGTCCGTTTTCGCCGTCGTCGATCGACGTCGGTATGCCGCCGACGGCGCTCGCGATCGTTGGGAGTCCCTGAGAGCGCGATTCAACAACGACGTAGGGCGCGCCTTCCGAGAGCGTCGGCAGAACGAAGACGTCGGATTTTTGCATCTCGGCGTAGATTCCTTCTTTGTCCAGGTAGCCGGGGAAGGACACGCGGTCTTCGAGCCGATTCTCTTTGATGACGCGATCGAGGAGCGCGTTGTACTCGGCGTATTTCTCGTCCTTCGTGCCGATGCAGACGAGCTCGACCCTGCGATCCGTGCGCAATAGCGGCAACGCTTCGATCAGGTACTGGACGCCCTTTTCAGGACGAATGAAGCCGACGAAAAGAACCCGAATTGTATCGTTTTGGCACGTGTCCTCGCGATAGTAGATATCTTCCTCGAGGACCGGCGCGGCGACTATGTTATACCTGTTGTAACCGTTGACGCGTTCGTAGAGTTCCTGACCAAAACACAGGAACGCGCCTCCCGTCTTTTTCACCCCGCGCTTGATCGTGTTTTCCCAATGCTGGGCGTAAAAGAGCCCGAGGGAGTCCATGATAAAGCCGTTGCGGCGGTGCGACTTGATGAGCCCGACTGGATTG
>CACYBR010000511.1 GCA_902772705.1 uncultured Planctomycetota bacterium | reverse complement strand
GGGTAAATACAGTAAGGAGTCCATAGGGTGGCGTTGAAGTTTTCCGAGGCGCTGGCGGAGGTTCTCGACGAACTCGACGCGGCTGGCATTGAGAATCAGACGACGCTCGACGCGCTGATCGGAACCGGCGTGACGGACGGGTCGGCGTATGCGACGATTGCGGCGTCGACGTCTCGCTACGCTCCACTACGAAAAAAGCGACTGGCAAACCCTTGTTCAGGATTTTAGGTTTTTTTGACTGCACGTTTATTGACAACTCCAACGTCTCTTGAGCACAACGTCTAAACGAGCCCTTGATTGCAGAGAAACAAAAGTTACAACGAGGAAAAGGGAGGTATTGAAAACCGCCCAAACTGGGGAAAGTAAAGAATTGTTTTTGATCTGGAAATTGTCATGGCGGATTGTTGTAAGAAGGCGCTCTCGTTTGTCCTCAGGTTTGCCAATACGTTTTTGATTGCAACGCTCCCGTTTTTTCTCTGTTATCTCCTGATTTCCACGATCGACGAGGGAAGGGCGTCCAAAGCTTTCAAATAAGAGAACCTGTTCGTTGTTTACTCCATCCCGGTTCTCGCGCTTGTCGGGATATTCTGTTGCGTGCGGTTCTGTAAGAAAAAAGGGACTGGCGCCGCAACGTTGGGGCAGGTTGTTCTTCCGGCGCTCGTAGACCTGGCGGCGTTCTTGTTCTGGTTTTTTTTGGCGTTTTGTCAGAAGTCGGCGTGAGCCATATTAATTCGGCAGCGTCGACAGAACGGTTAAAAGACGAGTCGCCGCCGTCGTTCAGATTGAAACGTCGGCGCAGAATCGGGAAATGGGGACTGACATAAAAACGCGTCTGAGTTATAATACGGGGACGCGGCGTCGCTTTTGGAGCGTCGCGTTACCTTATATTGAGTTGAGGACGAAACGGTGCAACAGATTAAGGACAAGCTTCTTCAGGCGCTGGAAGCGGTGAAGACGGCCAAGTCGGCGGATATGCTCGAAAAGGTTCGCGTTGATTTTCTCGGACGCAAGGGTTCTATTACGACGCTCGCGAAGAACGCCGACTTCAGCAAGATGACGGTTGAAGAGAAGAAGAGCTTTGGTCAGCGACTCAACGAACTCAAGACGTTTGCGAACGAGCAGCTCAAAGCCGCCGCCGAAGCGTTGCAGGCGACCGCCGTGCGTCATAAGACGAACGAGCTCGATCTGACCGCGCCGGGAAAGGGCCGGCGGCTTGGCGCGTTGCATCCGATTACGCTCGCGCAGATGGAACTCGAGGATATTTTCCAGGGGATGGGCTTCTCGGTTCTCTATGGTCCGGAGGTCGAATCGGAACACTACTGCTTCGAGAGCGTCAATATTCCGCACGATCATCCAGCGCGCGACATGCAGGACACCTTCTGGCTCAAGAATCAGCTGATTCTCCGCACCCACACCTCGGCGAATCAGGTTCGAACTCTTGAACGTTTCGGCGCGCCGATCCGCGCGATCTTCCCCGGTCGATGCTTCCGCTACGAGTCGATCGACCCGAGCCATGAGAACACCTTCTATCAATGCGAAGGGCTCGTCGTGGACAAGAATATTTCCGTGGCGAATCTTATCGCCGTGATGAAAACGATTCTCAGTCAGGTTTTCCGCCGCGACGTCAGGGTACGCCTCCGACCCGGTTATTTCCCCTTCGTCGAGCCGGGTTTCGAACTTGACCTGAACTGCCTCTTCTGCGGCGGCAAGGGCTGTCCGACGTGCGGCGACGGCTGGATCGAACTCATTCCGTGCGGACTGGTTCATCCTCAGGTTCTGCGCAACGGCGGGATCGATCCGAGCGAGTACAGCGGTTTTGCGTTTGGCGTCGGGCTGACGCGTTTGGCGATGATGAAATATGGGATACGCGATATTCGTTACCTCAATTGCGGCGATTTGCGCGTGAACGAGCAGTTTAACGTGCTGATGTGATTTTCTCTCCGCGCTTAAACGGAAACAACCGCTCCCGTTGTTCGACGGCTTTAGAAAGGTCGCGGAGGACGGGAGTTTTTTACCACCGGCAGGATCGAGGCTGACGTGCTAGAGGTCGAAATGAAATTCCGGATCGAGGATCCGGCGAAATATGAGAAACAGCTCAAGACGTTTCTGAACGTAACGTTTGGACCGGAAACGGTCGAGCGCGACGAATTCTATCGTTGCGACGCGCTCGGGTTCCCAGACGCCGGCAAAATGCTGCGGATACGGCGCCGCGGCTCCTATCTTGCCGCGACCTATAAGGGCCCTCGTCTGGACGATACGACGAAGACGCGCGAAGAGATCGAATTGCCTCTGGTCCTCCCGTCGCCGGGCGACTCGGCGATTCGGGACGCGCTTGTCGAGCGGACGCACGACGAATGGTCGCTCTTCTTCAAGCGTCTTGGCTTTACGCCGACGGCGGTCGTCGAAAAGACGCGTCGACGAGGACTCGCGATTTTTGGCGAGCGGCATTTTGAAATTTCGCTTGATTCGCTCGAAGGGCTCGGAGTCTTTACGGAACTCGAGACGATAGCTCAGGAAGGCGATTTCGAGGAGTCGCGCGAAGCGGTGAAAACGCTTGCCGAACGTCTCGGACTCGAGGGGCCGCTCGTCAAGAGTTATCTGGCGATGAAGATGGAAGCAGAGTCAAACGAAACGGTCGACGAAAAGTAGACGCGGCGCGTCGGTATATTTGGCACAAACGACAGAAATTTGGGAAATTTCTCAAAAATATGGGATTTTCCTGCGATAAACAGTAGACTTGCGCGGCGCGGCGAATTATCATTAGATAACGGACTTTTTATGGGACGTTGCACCGCGTTTTTTACGTGCGAACGCGCGACGCTCCCCGTGTCGGCGAACGGCGTTTTCGGGAGGAAGCGGCGTTCGTTGTGTCAGTCAGATCGACAAACGTTTTTGAATATTTCGTCGCAACGGCGTCGCGCACGCGTTCGGAGGAATCAGATGAAATCGGGTATGTTCCAGTTACTTGTTATGTTGGCGGCAGTTCTTCCGCTGACGGGCGTTCGCGCGAACGCGGCGGACGAAGCGAAGACCAAGGCAGACGAAACTCAGGCGATCGAGCTTTTCCAGGCGATCGACGAGGGGCTCGTTGAAGTCAAACTGACGCCGAAAAACTCCCTGAAGAGCAGCCTCTCTGTTACGAACAAAACCGATAAGGCGATCGTTGTCGAGATGCCTTCCGCGTTCGCGGGCGTTCCCGTTCTGGCTCAGCCGGGCGGCGGATTTGGCGGCGGCTTCGGAATGATGGGCGGTCGTGGCGGACGCGGCGTCGGCGCGGGCGGCTTCGGCGGCGGAATGTTTGGCGAAGACATGATGGGCGGTCGTAATAATCGCAACGGCGGCATGGGCGGCGGTCGCGGCGGCATGGGCGGCGGCAACCAGTCGATCGGCGGCGGCATGGGCGGCCGCGGCGGCATGGGCGGCATGGGTATGGGCGGCATGGGCGGTCGCGGCGGTCGCGGCGGCGGCGGGCTCTTCGCCATCGAGCCGAACAAGACGCGCAAAGAGTCTGTCCGCACGGTGTGCCTGGAACACGGTAAGAAGGATCCGAGCCCCAGCGTCGCTTATACGATCGTCCCGATCGATCAGTACACCGACAACAAGACGACGCAGGTCCTCTGCGCCATGCTCGGCGACGAAGAAGTCAACCAGAACGCGCTTCAGGCGGCGGTCTGGAATACAGAGAACGGTCTTTCGTTTGAAGAACTCGCCGCGAAGACCAAGCAGGAAGGCGGCAACAATCCCGTAACCAGCTACTTCAACGCCAGCGAACTCTCCGTCGGTTCCGAACTCATCGAGAAGGCGCAGGAGCGCGCTGAAGTTCTTCAGGAAGTCGAAGACGCTCAGGAAGACCTTCGTAATTATCCTGCCGAAAAGACTGACGATACGATTGAAACCCTTACCAATGAAGTGCTGAAGTAGTCTTTTCCTTTCTTCTGCTTCAGACGCGGTTCCTTGGAGACGCGCTTCGGTTCATCCCGGAGCGCGTTTTTTGTTTGACGCCGGCGCGGCGCGCGCGGAGAATACGTCTCGGGGAAGCGCGTCTTTTCAAACAGACGACGTTTGACTTTCAACACGGCTTTTGATATTATAGCGTCATCATGGTTTTTACCCTCTGGCAAGTCTTTTTCAGGAGAAGAACCCCAATGAGTCATGAGTATTCCAACCGACGAGAATTTCTTAAAACAAGCGCGCTGACTCTTGCTGCCGCCGGCGCCGCCAAGCCGATCGCGGGAGCCCTTTTCGCAAGGGACGCCGCTGAGACGCAGACAAACGCGGCTCCTTCCTTTGACCTTGCGGTCCCCGTTTGGGCGGAAGGTCGCGAAGAAGAAATGAACGTGACGATCGCCTTCTACGCGCCCGTGCTCCTTGATTCCGACGAAGCGGTCAAGGGCGCGATTCTCCGTGTGACCGGTTCCTCCGTTATGCGCGTCCACGCCGGCGAATATGTGGGCTATGGCCCCGCGCGCGGACCTCACGGATGGTTTCGCGTCGACGAATGGGATCTCTCCAAACACCTGAAGAAGGGCGAAGAGAACGTGGTTATGATCGAAGTAGCGGGCTACAACAGCAACAGCTTCGAGATACTTGATCAACCGTCGTTTTTGCAGGCGGAGGTCGTCGACGGCACGGGCAAGGTCGTTGCGGCGACGCTGGTAGATAAGAAGCCGGGCGTTGTGGCGTTTGCGGCCGCCGACATGACGGGCGTTCGAGTGCAGAAGGTCCAGCGATTCAGCTTCCAGCGACCTTTTATCGAGGTTTACGATCAGCGTAAAGCGCATGAGATCGAGAGCGTTAAGCTCGCGCGTCAGCCGGACGTCAAATACCTTCCACGCCGCGTTCCGTATCCCGAATTCGCGATCTTCGAACCGAAAGGCTACGGGAAACGCTGTTTTGAGACGCCGGCGGAAAAACTCGAGAATCCATGGCGCGATCGTTCTCTCGTCAATATTGGACCGCAGCTCAAGGGGTACAAAATGGAGGAGCTTGAGCTCGTTCTTTCGGACGAGATCCAGAAGCTTCAGACGAAGTTTGTCGACGACGAGCCTCTCGGGGTCGGCGCGGAATATAAAGCAGGCGACGCGCAGATCTTCGATTTCGGCGCGAACTATTGCGGATTCTTTGGCGTAGAAGTGGAGCCGGAGGGCGAGACGGAGATAGTCATAACGTTCGACGAGATTCTCAACGGAGCCGGCGACGTGAACTTTCTGCGACTGGGGTGCTGCGCGGCGGCGAAATGGACGCTCGGAACCGGCGGATATAAGCGCCTCGAATGTTTCGAGCCTCAGGTCGGTCGTTACGCCAAGCTGCACTGCCTCAAGGGCTCCTTTAAGCTTAAGCGGTTCTATTTGCGGGAATACGCGTATCCTCCGACGCGCGAGGCGTCCTTCGATTGTTCCGATCCTCGTCTCAAGAAGATCTACGACTGCGCGCAGTTGACGTTCCGGGAAAACTCCGTCGACGTCTTCACCGACTGTCCGCACCGCGAGCGGGCGGGCTGGCTCTGCGACAGCTTCTTCACGTCGCGCGTCGCGTTCGATCTTACCGGTCGGACCGACGTCGAAACGGCGTTTTTGGAAAACTACATGCTTCCCGAGAGCTTTAAGCATCTTCCCGACGGCATGCTTCCGATGTGCTATCCGTCCGACCATTACGACGGGGTCTATATTCCGAACTGGGCGATGTGGTTCGTCATGGAGCTTGGCGAATACGCGGTACGCGCGGCGGATCAGACGATCGTCAAAGGCTTGCGTCCTAAGATTGAAAAACTCCTCAATTTTTTGGCGAAGTACGAGAATTCCGACGGACTCCTTGAAAAGCTTCCGAGCTGGGTCTTTGTCGAGTGGTCCGACGCGAACAGCTATGTTCAGGACGTGAACTATCCAAGCAATATGACGTACGCGGCCGTTCTCGAGACCGCCGGACGCCTTTACGGAGTCGACGCGTGGACGCAGAAGGCGGAGAAGGTGCGCGCCAAGATCCGCGAGCAGTCGTACGACGGCGAATTTTTCGTCGACCACGCGGTTCGGAAGGAGGATGGAACGCTCGAGGTTCTCCGAGATCGTTCGGAGGTCTGCCAGTATTTCGCGTTCTTCTTCAAGACGGCGACGCCGGAGACGTATCCCGAGCTCTACGCGACGCTTCTCGACAAATTTGGACCGCGCCGAATCGAGAAAGGGCTTTATCCGGAGGTACGCAAGGCCAACGCGTTCGTCGGGAACGTTTTGCGGCTGGAGATCGTCGCGTCCGCCAACCGCAGCGACCAGCTTCTTGAAGAATCTGTCGCATACAACGAGTACATGGCGGATCGCACCGGCACGCTGTGGGAAAACGACTCGGATTACGCGAGCTGCAACCATGGATTTGCGTCTCATACGGCGCACAACTACTATCGCGACGTTCTCGGAATCGAAAGCGTCGACGTTGCCGCGCGTAAGATCTCGATTCGCCTGCCGAAGGTCGATTCGCTCGACTGGGCGTCGGGCGTTCAGCCGCTCGGGGGCGACGCGATAAAACTGCGCTGGGAAAAGCAGGATGGCAAGCTCCGTTATACGCTCGAAACGCCTAAGGGATACGAGGTTTCCTTTAAGAACGACAGCGGTCTGGAACTTGCGTAAAAAAACGTGAGCCGTCGCGCGTCGGCGGTTCCGTCTCATGCGGTCGGACGTCGGAGGAAAGACAGCTTTTCTCTGACGTCCGTTTTTTTTCAGAGACGTTGCAGGAAACTGGTTTTGGTCGTCGGGAGTCCGCTGTTTTACGTTGAAAAGATTGTCGGAAAAATCGCTGGAAATATCTCGGAAAATTTGACGTCGAGCGCTTCGACTGTTATCATTCTTCTGAGCTTCGTTGTTCTTTGAAGCGAACCAGTTGCCGGAGTAGGACCCCCATGAATCGCCAGAAATCCAACCGTCGAGAATTTCTTAAGACGAGCGCGTTGACCTTTGCGGTCGCCGGCGCCTCCAACCCAATTGCAGACGCGCTCTTCGCGCAGGACGCGTCTGAGTCGGCGACGAGCGTGACGCCGGCGTTCAAAGCCGCCGTTCCGGTCTGGGCGGAAGGTCGCGAAGAAGAGATGAACGTTACGCTCGTCTTTACCGCAGAAGCGACGCTCGAGTCAGCCGAGGACGCGCAGGGCGCGATCCTTCGCGTGACGGGCGCTTCCGTCTTTCGCGTTCATATCGGCGGGAATTACGTTGGCTACGGTCCCGCGCGTGGTCCGCACGGATGGTTTCGCGTCGACGAATGGGACGTGTCTAAATATCTGAAGGAGGGAACGAATAACGTCGCGATCGAAGTCTCGGGCTATAACGTCAACAGCTTCGATATTTTGGATCAGCCGTCCTTCCTTCAGGCGGAAGTGATCGACGGTTCGGGCAGGGTTCTTGCGGCGACGCTCGTGGAATCCCGATCCGACGTCGCGTCCTTTGTGGCGACCGACCTGACAGGCGTTCGCGTTCAGAAGGTTCAGCGGTTCAGCTTTCAGCGGCCTTTCATCGAGGTCTATGATCTTCGTAACGAGAGTAAGATAGACGTCGTCAGGCTCGCGCGTCAACGAGAGGTTAAATACCTTCCGCGTCGCGTTCCCTATCCGGAGTTTACGATTTTTGAGCCGATCGGTTGCGGCAAACGCTGCGTGATGAAACCGAACGAGCATTTTGAGAATCCGTGGCGCGACCGTTCCCTTGTTGAGATAGGGCCAAAGCTCAAGGGTTATAAGATGGAGGAGCTTGAGCTCGTTCTGTCCGACGAGATTCAGAGTCTCTTGACGTCGTTCGTCGACGGCGAGCCCCTTGGTATTGGCGCGGAGTATAAGGCCGCCGACGCGCAGATTTTCGACTTTGGCGCCAATCGCTGCGGTTTCTTTGGCTTTGAAGTGGAAACAACGGAGGAGACGGAGATCGTCGTTACGTTCGACGAGGTTCTCAATCCGCTTGACGAACTCTATTTCCTGCGACTGGGATGCTGCGCCGCCGCGAAATGGACAATCGGCGAGAAGCAGGCCGGCGGACGTGAGACGTTCGAATGTTTCGAGCCGCAGGTCGGTCGCTATCTCAAGCTCTTCTGCCTTAAGGGCTCCTTTACGCTCAAGCGTCTCTACATGCGCGAGTATGCGTATCCTCCAATCCGCGAGGCGTCCTTCGACTGCTCCGATCCGCGTCTCAGGAAGATCTACGACGCCGCGCAACTGACCTTCCGCGCCAACGCCGTCGACGTTCTTTCCGACTGTCCGCACCGCGAGCGGGCAGGATGGCTCTGCGACAGCTTCTTCACGTCGCGCGTCGCCTTTGACCTGACCGGTCGGACCGACGTCGAAACGGCGTTTCTGGAAAACTATATGCTCCCCGAGAGCTTTAAACATCTTCCCGACGGAATGCTTCCGATGTGCTACCCCGCCGATCATTACGACGGAGTCTATATTCCGAACTGGGCGATGTGGTTCGTCATGGAGCTCGGGGAATATTCGGACCGGAGCGTGGATCAGACGATTGTCAAAGGCTTGCGTCCTAAGATCGAAAAGCTCTTCAGGTTTCTTGAGGGGTACGAGAATTCCGACGGACTCCTTGAAAAGCTTCCAAACTGGGTCTTTGTCGAATGGTCCGCCGCGAACGACTTCGTTCAGGACGTTAATTATCCGAGCAACATGACGTACGCGGCCGTTCTTGAGATTGCCGGACGGCTTTACGGGGTCGACGCGTGGACGCAGAAGGCGGAGAAGGTGCGCGCCAAGATCCGCGAACAGTCGTACGACGGCGAATTTTTCGTCGACCACGCGGTTCGGAAGGAAGACGGGACGCTTGAGGTTCTTCGGGATCGCTCAGAGGTTTGCCAGTATTTCGCGTTCTTCTTCAAGACGGCGACGCCGGAGACGTATCCCGAGCTCTATGCGACGCTCCTCGATAAATTTGGGCCTCATCGTGTAGAAAAAGGCCTCTATCCAGAGGTTCACAAAGCCAACGCGTTCGTCGGCAACGTTTTGCGGCTGGAACTTGTAGGCGCGGCGAATCGCGGCGACCAGCTTCTCGAAGAATCCGTCTCCTACAACGAGTACATGGCGGACCGCACTGGCACGCTTTGGGAACTCGATATTGATCTTGCGAGTTGCAACCACGGTTTCGCGTCGCACACGGCCCACAACTTTTACCGCGATATCCTCGGAATCGAAAAGATCGACGTTGCCGCGCGCAAAATTTCGATCCGATTGCCGAAGATCGACTCGCTCGAGTGGGCCGCCGGCGTTCGGCCCCTTGAAGGCGACGCGATTAAACTGCGCTGGGAAAAGCGGAGCGGCAAGCTCCGTTATACGCTCGAAGCGCCAGAAGGCTACGAAGTCGTCGTCAGAAACGACAGCGGGCTGGAAATTGCGTAACGAGCTTTGGAACGACGTCGCCTGAAATAGAAAAAGCGCGTATAATAACGGTAGACGTCAAGAGACAGAACAGTCTTGTGTTTGGCTTTAGCCGTCCGTCACAATAGTATGGGGAACGCTTTTATGTCCACCCGCGCCTCGAAAGTAACGCGTCGTCATTTTCTCCATAGCGCCGCCGCGGCGTCTTTTCTTGCCGCGACGCCGTCTGTTCTCCACGCGGAACGCGAGTCAGAGACGCGCTCTGAAAGCGCGCCGGACGCGCCGGCGTTCCGTGTCGCCTCTCCCGTGTGGGCCGAAGGACGCGAGACGGAAATGAACGTGACGCTACGCTTTCAGGCGGACCCGACGATCGCAACGCGCGAGCAGGCGCAGGGCGCGATTTTCCGCGCGACCGGCTCGTCGATCATGCGCGTAACGATCAACGGCGAGGTCGCGTGCTATGGGCCCGCGCGCGGTCCCCGAGGATGGTTTCGCGTCGACGAATGGGACGTCGCGCGTTTTCTTAAGGTCGGCGTCAACCATGTCGAGGTCGAGGTCGCAGGCTACAACAGCGTAAGCTATTATTTGCTGGATCAGCCGGCGTTTTTGCAGGCTGAGCTTGTCGACGGATCAGGGCGAGTCCTCGTTTCGACCGGGGTCGACGGACCGGATCTCTTTGAGGCGCTCGACCGAACGGGCGTTCGGATTCAGAAGGTTCAGCGTCATGGCTGGCATCGCGCGTTCATCGAGGCGTACGACCTTACGAAAGAGAGCGCGTGTCCTCCGGTTCAACTCGTTCGTTGTCCAGACGTTCCGCTCTTGCCGCGTCGCGTCGATTATCCGGAGCTCAATATTTTGCCGGTCGTCGGCTGGGGACGTCGCGGCAGGTTGCAGGCGCGCGAGGACTTCAAGCCGTGGCGAGGCGCGCCCCTCACGTCGATCAACGAGAAATACAAAGGCTTTAAGCTAGACGAGCTCGAACTGATACTCACCGACGAGCTTATGCGCTTCAAGACGATATTTTCCGAGGACGAGCCGCTGGCAATAGGCGCCGAATACCGGGAAGGCGACGTTCAAATCGTCGATTTCGGCGCGGATTACGCGGGCTTCTGGGGCTTTGAGGTCGAGACGTCCGAGGGCTGTGAACTGGCGATTTCCTTTGACGAAATCCTGACGAAGGAGGGCGACGTTAACTTTATGCGCTGCTCGACCTGCAACGCGATGAAATGGATCCTTCCCGCGCGCGAGGGTCGTCAGGCGTTCGAGTCCTTCGATCCGTACGCGGCGCGTTACGTCAAACTCTTCTGTCTTAAGGGTTCCTTCACGCTTCGCAAGCTCTATATGCGCGAATACGCGCATCCGCGGACGAACGACGCGTCCTTCCACTGTTCTGACGAGCATGTCGACAAGGTTTGGAACGCCGCAGTCCTGACGTTTCGCTCCAACGCGGTCGACGTTTTCTCCGATTGTCCCCATCGCGAACGCGCGGGTTGGCTTTGCGACAGCTTCTTTACCGCGCGCACGGCGTTCGACCTCACAGGCAGGACCGCGGTCGAATCCGCGTTCTTTGAGAATTATCTGCTTCCGAAGAGCTTCCCGAATCTGCCCAGGGGCGCTTTTCCGATGTGTTATCCCTCCGACACGTGGCACGGTCAGTTCATACCGAACTGGATGCTGTGGTTTTTCGTTGAGCTTGAGGAATATCTCGCGCGTTCCGCAGACGCGCAAACGGCGTCGCGTCTGCGCCAGCGAGCGACGGAAGCGTTCGAGTTCTTCGCGCAGTATGAGAATTCCGACGGGCTGCTTGAGAAGCTTCCGAACCGTGTTTTCGTCGAGTGGTCAGACGCGAATAAGTTCCTGCAAGACGTGAACTATCCGACGAACATGCTTTATGCGGGCGCGCTTTCCGCGGCGGGTAGACTTTATGAGTCGAACGAATGGCTCGAGAAAGCGGAACGCGTCCGAGAAAAGATACGCGAACAGTCCTTTAACGGCAAATTCTTTGTCGACCACGCCGTTCGCAAGGAGGACGGCTCCCTCGAAGTTCTGGACGACTGTTCCGAGGTTTGCCAGTATTTCGCGTTTTTCTTCCAGACGGCGACGCCTGACCGCTATCGCGAGCTGTGGAGGACGCTTCTTGACGAATTCGGACCGGAGCGCGCGAAAAAGAACGGCTATCCAGAGGTTAGGAAAGCGAACTCGTTTGTCGGCAACGTTCTGAGAATGGAATTGCTGTCGCAGGCCGATCGCGCGGACCAGATCCTCGACGAGTCGATCGCGTATAACGAATATATGGCCGATATTACGGGAACGTTGTGGGAGAACACGAGCGCGGGCGCCAGCTGCAACCACGGTTTTGCGTCGCACGTCGCGCACGTTTTCTTCCGCGATATTCTTGGCGTTGAGCAGGCGTCGGCAACCGGCGACCGCGTTGTTTTGCGCGCGCCGAAGCTGAAACGGCTCGAGAGCGCCGAGGGCTCGGCGCCTGTGCGGGGGGGCGTTCTGAAACTGAAGTGGGAAAAGAAAGACGGGACGCCGCAATACGTCGTCGTTGAAGCGCCGGAGGGAATTCATGTCGAATACAGGCAGTAGTTCGAATCATAACGGCGCCAGCCGCGCGCGGTCAGACGACTCGTCTTCTCCCGAGCCGCATTACAGTCGTCGACTTGCCCACAAGGTTCGCGCTCTCATGGACGGGGACGTCGTCCGCTTCCAGGTCGGCAATTCCTGCTTCATGATCCTTCGGATCGGAGGCGATTTGTTTGTGCGCCCCTTTGGTCCGAATTCCGTGGTCAAGGTCAACAACATACTCGTGAAGGGGATGACGCGTCTGACCCTCGACGACTGTCTAAGC
Source organism: uncultured Planctomycetota bacterium (assembly GCA_902772705.1). Taxonomy (GTDB): domain Bacteria; phylum Planctomycetota; class Planctomycetia; order Pirellulales; family Thermoguttaceae; genus RUG369. The sequence continues at coordinate 713 of CACYBR010000511.1, read as the reverse complement.
GTTGGACATAAACGTCTGGTTTTTCGCCGTCCGAAGACGGCAGAATCGAACGTCCTGAACTCCATCGACCGACTCATCAAGGGGGTCGAGGAAGCGCCGTCGAAGAAGTCGGTTCCCGAACCGACGAGACCAGACGCTTCGCGCCGCCTTCCGAAGCCGTATTTAGATTTTTGACCCAAACAAAAGAAGCGCAATCGCCCAGAGTCCGGGGAATTGCGCTTTTTTCTTATCCGTTTGCGCGCCGGTTTTCAATCTCTGAGCCCTGCAAGATCCATAATAACCTCGTGGGCGACGCGCAGACCAAAGATTCCAACGATCGTAGGAAGCGATCCGAGCGTGTTGCGCGGACGTCCCTGAGGATAGTCTTTTCCGCTCGTTTCAAGGGGCGCGCGCGGTGGCGCTTCAAAGCGTTCGAAGCGTTCGTCGCCGGCGCGCAGCGCGTCGCGAACGGGCTCTGGGGAGTACGCGCAACGCACGTTGGAAGGATTGACCCCGACGCGTCGTAAACGTTTACGAACCTGCGCCGAGAGCGGACAGTTCGTGACGTCGGAGAGGGGACCGACGCTGACGAGAGACGCGTCGAATCTCAGAGCCGCGCCCATGCTTGACATGACCGGGACGCCGCGTCGGACCGTTTCCGCCAGAAGCGCGACTTTTGATCCAAGCGTGTCGATCGCGTCGACGACGTAATCGGGCGCCTCGCTCCACTCTCC
>CACYBR010000510.1 GCA_902772705.1 uncultured Planctomycetota bacterium | reverse complement strand
TGTTCGTCAACCTCTGGCGTCGGCTCAGGCTCGGCGTCCGCTTCTTCGTCGTCTTCCTCCGGAACGTTCTCCGGTTCGTCAATGCGCAATTCGGCAGGGGGCGGCGTCAGTTGTTCTTCGTCGCGTTCCGCTTTCGTCTCCGGAACCTGCGGAGACTCGAGGTCCTTTCTCAGGAACGCGGGCGTTTCGACGTCTTTCGTTTCGTTCTCGCAAGGGGCGCTCAGTAGAGCGTGTAGCACGTCGACGTCATGCAGGTCGGACTCTTCGTCGTCGCAGAACGGGTCGTCAGAGTCAGTCGGCGCCGCAACTGGCGGCAGAACGCCGAATTTTTCGCAATAATCGAGAAACTCGGCGAGCAGTTCTTCGTCGCGCTTGAAACGGTAGCCCTTTTCCACGAGCCACGCATGAATCTGATCGACGTCGATAGAGGCGGCGACGGCAGGGACGGAGTCGCGCACGATCGCGTCGCGCAGGATCTGTCGTTCCGTCGACCAGAGGGAATATCGGTTGACGACGATTCCAACGTTCACCGAATTCGGCTCATGCGTCAGGAGCCTGAACTTCTCGCTGAAGCGGCGGACGAAGGTCTCCAGCACGAAGAGGTTCCATTCATGCCCGCAGGACGGAAAGCCCGCGAGCTTGTCGGCGAACCCTTTGAGCGCGAGATATTCCGTTCCAGCCTCGTGAAGAATACGCTCGATTCTCGCGTCGATTCGATCGACGTCAAAATGCACGAACCGATCCGCCACAAAGCGGTCGACAGAGACGCGCGACATGAAGTCGTTGACGGAGAGCGCCAGCCGCGCTTTGTTGAGCGTCGTATGGAGCTCGTCGCGCACGAACGCGTAGATTTCCATGTAGCTCGCCTCGTCCGCGCCGGCGAAACGCTCGCGAATACGCTTGCGAAGGACCTGTTCGTCAACCTCTGGCGTCGGCTCAGGCTCGGCGTCCGCTTCTTCGGCGTCGTCGTCGCTCCAGTCGGGATCGTTCTCCGATTCCGACGTTTCTTCGATTTCCTCGTCCGCTAAATCCGAGTCGTTTTCGACGTCTTCTGATTCCACGTCTGGCGCTCCGTAACTCTCCGGAACGTTCTCCGGTTCCCCAAGGCGCAATTCGGCAGGGGGCGGCGTCAGTTGTTCTTCGTCGAGGTCCGCACCCTTTGTCGTCGCGGACGCCGCGTCGGGGCAAGACTCCGTTTTTGCCGCGAGCGACTCCGTCAATTCGGCGTAACGACGGAGCGTCTCCTCGGAGTCGGGGTCGTCGTTCGCCGCTCGGCAACATGCCAGAGCGCGCAGTGTGAAGAGCGAGTCGGGCAGGACGCGCTGTAGGATTCGGAGCTGGACGTTTGTGAACGCGTCGGCTTCAACCAGCGAATTGAGCGTCTTTAACGCGTGAGAGAACGTCTCTGCGAGCTGTTTCGTCGTCTCTGGCGCGATCCCGCAAGTCCTCGCGAAATTCTCGGCGTGGAGAAAGACGGTCGCAAATCGATCCGCACGGGGATCGTCGGACCCCTTTGCGAGCGCCTCCTGGTCCCCGGGCGTCCGCCATCCGTCGTAAGGCGCCGCCTTTTCCCAGAGCGTCTGCCAGACGTCGGAGGACGCGTCGATCGCAGTTGTCGAATCGTGCATGAGACTTGGCGTCGAATCGGGCGCATTCGAGTCCGCCCTCGGCGCGCCTTCGGAGCCGCCCTTTTCCTCGACGACGTCGACGGCGTGGTCGTCGCCGTCAGGATCGCTGTCCGCTCCCTCATAACGCAATTCGGCGTCGGGCGGCGGCAGTTGCTCTTCGCGTGGATTGGCGTCCGAGTCCGGCGTCAGCGAAGGCGCGACCTCGGCTCCTGCGTCCGACCGCGGCGGCTCCTCGAGGTCCTTTCGCAGGAACGCGGGAACTTCGTCGTCCTTCGATTCGTTCTCGCACGGGGCGCGCAGAAGCGCGAGTAGCGCGTCGACGTCATGTCGGTCGGACGCTTCGACTCCGGCGTAATCGGGGCGTTCGTCGGGGAGTATGACGTTTGCGCGGTAGTCGTCGTTGCGCGTTTGCATCATAATCGCGGGGCGTTCTTCGCGGTCAGTCGTGTTGATGAGCGAGGAGACGCGTTCGAGCGCGTCGTCGTTGTTTCGTCGCAGGACTTCGAGCGCGCTCGTGGTCCACGCGGCGCAGGGAGCCGCGCGGCGCAACAGTCTGGCGCCGCTGGTCGAGAGAGCTCCGTCGCGTTCGAGCGTTGCGAGCCTGTCCGCGAAATCGACAAGCTCACGGCTCAGACTCGTCGGCGTTTCTGCGTTCCAGACGCTTTGAGTCGCAGATTCTTCAAGCTGGAG
>CACYBR010000509.1 GCA_902772705.1 uncultured Planctomycetota bacterium | reverse complement strand
GTCTTGATTTCGACGGACGCGCCGTCCTCCTGAGCGGACGCGAATCCGCCGCCGCCAAACGCCAGCGACGTCGTTAAAAGGAAGAGCGCCGCCGTTGAAAGGAGCGCGTCATCAAACCGGCACGACATGGCAAAATCCTCTGATTATGATAAAACGACAACAATCTAACGTTGCTCGCTCTGAACGTTTTCTTTCGCCAGAAACGCGCGCAATTTTTCCGCAGTTTTTTTCAGACCCTGCCGTTCATAGGCGTCGCACGCTTCCCCGAGGCATTCGATCGCCAGCGCGCGGTCGTTGGTCAACATTCCCGCGAGCGTAAAATATCGGGCCGCTTCCGCGTCGTTACGCAGCGCCTTCTCGCCCAGCGCGATTAACGCCGCCGGACCGGGCTTATACGCGTTCGGAAACAGCTCAAGGACGCGGATCCAGCGATCGACGACCTTTTGCTCGGGCTTCTTGAGAACGTCGTCGCGCCATAGCTGCGCCAACGCGAGCAACGAAACGAGGCGACAGGTCTCGACCATGTCAGGATCGGCGTCGTCGGGCGGTGCGAGCGCGCCTAATTCACGGAGCGCGGCGACAGCGGCCGCGCCATGCTTCGCGGAGCGCATCAGGGTCGAGGCGGCGAGTAGCCGACCGACGGGATTAGGGGCGTTTGTGGGATTATCGCGCGGGTCCAGCCACAGCGCCGCGGTCTCCTGGGCGTTGCGCGCCGCCGCCGCGTCCGTTCTGGCGGACCGTTGATTCTGCCAGAGCAGCGGAATGGACGAAAGAAACGCCGAGTACGGGTCAAGTCGACACAGAATAAAAAATTCGACAATAGCCTCGTCCTGCCGTCCGAGCGCGAGGAGCGTCTCGACGATTTTTGCGGTCGCCCACTCTTTTTCAAAAGAACGCTCCGCCGAGGCGCGAGACTCTTTAAAGAGCGCGAGCGCGCGGCGATATTCCGAATCGAGCCCGCTTCTTCGCCCCGCCTCAAACGCCTCGACCGCGCGGACAAAGGTCTCCGACACGTTCGCGTCCAGTCTTTCGATCCGAGCGAATTCGACGCGATGTTCGCGGTCGCCGACCATAATCGTCGCGCCGCCGGCGCCAGAGAAACGCGTAATCGCGCCTTCGAGTCGCGAACCGTCGCGAAGCACGAGCGTGTCGACGCCGGTCGTCTCGGTTTGATTCGCGCGCGGAACCATCGTCGGAGTCTGTCCGACGGAAGTTTCGGTCTGCGACGGTCGAACCTCGCGATTGGCGCGGGCGGCAAACGGATTCTGCGCGGCCAGCTCCTCCGCGTCGGAAGGAGACGCGACGCGCGGTCGACTCTGCTTCTCCGTCGACCGTCGCGCGGCGTCGCCGTCTGAAGACGGTTTCACGCCGACGCGCTGCGAGTATGCGGGCAAAGCGGTCCCAAGCGCAACGATCAGGAAGACGAGGACACGCGACAAACAATTCGGCATAGCGACGCGCCTCCACGCTCAATCGAGGCGCGCGACGGCGCGGGTGGGCGAGCCGTCGGCGCCGCGAATCGCGAGCGGATAGCATGAGAGTTCAAAGTTACGCGACGTCTCGGGAACGACGCGCGAGCCGTCGTCGGGTCGGTCGTAGTATGGGAGCTCGGCGAGGCGGACGAGCCCCTCGAGGATCAGAATCGGGGGCCGGCGCCCGAGTAGAATACGATGACACTCCGGGTCAGCCAGGAGTTCGATCTCGTCGAGCGGACGGGCAGGAGCGCCGGCTTCGTTAGTCGGCGCAAACGGGGGCTCACGCCCGTCCGCCGCGAGATCAGGTAAGAATTCGCCGAGTTCGGGATCGAATTTAGAGTCGTTTTGATTCGCGGTCTGCGAAGTCGTCGCGGGCCCCGGAGGCAACGCCGCGAGAGACGGCGTTTCGAGCCCCAGAATCCGCAACATTGGATAGTCGGCAAGCCATTCGCAGACGTCGGGAGAGAGAGACGGAAAGTCGTTGAAATAATCAGCCTTCCCGACGTGAGCCGACCAGCCGGAGCGAAGCAGGACGATGGGAGTCGTGTCAAAGATCGGCTCAAAGGGCGCCAGATCGTCGACGGTCGCCGTCACGGGCCGCGTCAGGTCGACGCGCTCGCGATATCGGCTCGAGTCGGGTCCGATAAGGGGCGCAAGATTGAGACACGCCGCCGGGCCGCAGAAGAAATCGACGTGAAAAGAATCGAGCGTTTCCCCGTCGACGAAAAAATGGAACGGGGCGTCCAAATGCGTTCCCAGATGCGAACAGATCGTATAGCGCGCGCCGTGAAAACCGTCAGATTCATGCTCCGCAAAGGGCCGGGACTCAAAGAGGGGATCCCCCGGATAAACCGGAATCCCCTCGTAAATCGGCTGCGACAGGTCGATAAGTCTCATTGATCCTCCGAACGGCACACGGGTCGTCGGCCAGACCGCGCCGAAATCATTCGGCGAGCAGTTCGGCGAGATAGTGAATCTTCATCTCTTTCAGGTCGTTCTCACGGCGCATGACGCCGCCAAAATGCATCGCGCAGCTCATATCCGTCGTAACGATGTGCCGGACGCCCTGTTCGTAGACCTTGCGAATGTTGGCGACCTTCTTCTGTCCCATCGCGATAGAGGTTCCGGGCATTTTAACGCTGAACGAGCCGCCAAAACCGCAACACTCCTCAACGTTGGGGATCGGAACGTACTCAAGCCCTTTGATGTTGTCGAGGATCGTCTGAACAGCGTGAGCGACGCCGAGCTCGCGGCGACCATGGCAACCGATGTGAAGCGAAACCTTGTGCGGGAAACTCGCGTTAAAATCTGTTTTATGCAGGACGTTAACGAGGAATTCGTGAAATTCGTAGACGCGCGCTCCCGTGGCCGCTTCAGGGGAGTCCGGGAGACATTCCTTGAAGAAGACGCGGCACATCGCGGCGCACGCGGCCGACGGCGTGACAATCCACTTGTAGTCCTTGAAGACCTTATGGAACTTTCGAACGACCTTTACGGCGTCTTTCCAGTATCCGGAGTTGAACGCCGGTTGACCGCAACAGGTTTGTTCCTCCGGATAATCGAAGGGAACGCCGAGTTTTTCCAAAACTTTGACGACCGAGACGCCCGCTTCCGGGAAGAACTGGTCAATAAAGCACGGAATGAAGAGCGCGACCTCTTCCCCTTCCTTATATTCCGGATAATCCCACTGAGGAACGTTTCGTTCCAACGCATCGATCATTTTAGTGTCTCCAAAGTCGGCGTCCTGTAGCGAACGTCTGTTTCTTTCTGGGCGTTCAAAAGCGTCAGACGGATCGGTCGATCGCAGAAAAAGCCGATCCGTCGCATGAGTCGCGCGTCAGAAAATCAGCTCTGACTCGTGGCTTTAATCTCCTTGTCGGCGATGTCGCTTCGGCTCCATGCGCCTTCCCAATGGATTTTCGAAACGGCTTCGTACGCCTTGCGCTTCGCGTCCGCGACGGAATCCCCAAGCGCAACGACGTCGAGCACGCGACCGCCGTTGGTGCGCACGACCCCGTTCTCGTCAAGCTTCGTACCCGCGTGAAAAACCTTAACGTCCGGCAACGCCGCCGCGTCGTCAAGCCCAGTGATTTCAAAGCCCTTTTCATACTTCCCGGGGTAGCCTTTGCTCGCCATAACGACGCAGACGGCCGGACGGTCGTCCCAAACGAGGGGATCGAGCATTCCGAGACGTTCGTCGATCGTCGCTTCCATGACCTCGTAGAGGTCCGTCTTGAGGCGGAAAAGGAGCGGTTGGCACTCGGGGTCGCCGAAACGCGCGTTGTATTCGAGGACGCGAGGTCCCTGCGGCGTCATCATAAGCCCGGCGTAAAGGACTCCCTTGAACTTCGTGTCCATGCGATTGAGCGTGAAGACGGTCGGCACCAGAATTTTTTCTTCGATCCAGTGGAGCTTGCGATCGTCGACGAGGGACGCGGGGCAGTACGCGCCCATGCCCCCCGTATTGGGCCCGGAGTCTCCGTCATAAGCGGCTTTGTGGTCCTGAGCAGGTTGAAGCGTCATAATCGTTTGGCCGTCGGTAATAGCGAGGACGCTCGCTTCCTGTCCAACAAGGCGTTCCTCGATGAGGAACCGTGCGCCGGCGTCGCCAAAAGCGCGGTCGTCGGCAATCTGCTTGACGGCTTCAAAAGCTTCTTCCTTCGAGGAGCATACGACAACGCCCTTGCCGGCGGCAAGTCCTTCGGCCTTAACGACGTAACCGTTCTGATAGCTTGCGCGAATGTAGTCGTAGGCGTCGGCGGAGTTGTCAAAAGTCTGGCTACGTGCGGTCGGCACAAGCGCGCGATTGAGAACTTCCTTGCAGAAGATCTTGCTTCCTTCCATCTGCGCCGCTTTTTTACTGGGTCCGAATGCGCGAAGCCCTTCTGCGGTAAAAGCGTCGACGAGCCCGGCGACAAGAGGCGCTTCAGGACCGACGACGGTCAGACCGATCTTACGATCTTTCGCAAACTGGATTAACGCAGCGAAGTCGTCCTGCGCAATATCGACGTTTTCCGCGTCTAACGCCGTTCCCGCGTTTCCAGGAGCGACGTAAACCTTGGCGACGTTTGGACTCTGACTCAGTTTCCACGCGAGCGCGTGTTCACGACCGCCGTTGCCTACAACCAGTACGTTCATTTTCTCTACCTTAGTATTATGATTACGCGAAGCGCGGACGCGCTCCCGATCTCGACAATATGGGCGCCTGCATTATAAACTTTTTTGCGTCTTTGAACAGACGCGGCTCTTTTTTCGTTAACAACCACGCGCGAATCGCTCACGCCAGCCCCAGCGCGGACATGATCGCGCTTACGCTCGCGCCGAGCCCCAGACGCGAAGAGATCAATTCCCAGTTCTCCCAGCACCAGTATCCAATACAGGACGGTCCTATAATGAAGAGCCAGTACGCGAAATAGTGGAGCTTGCCGTCGCGGAGCATTCTCATCAGACACGCCAGAGAGAACCATCCGACAAGAAAGCTCACCGCCGCGCCGCCAAGATAAACGATCAAAAACGGATCCGAGAAAAGCTTATCCGCAAGCCCCTCGCCTTCCGCGTTTTTGAAGATCTTGAGTATTTCAAGCGCCGCGCCGCCCGCTATGATGGGAATCGACAGCAGGAACGAGTATTTAGCGGCCCATTCGCGGTCGAAATTGAGACCGACTCCGGTCGAAATCGTCGTACCGCTGCGCGAGAGTCCGGGAAGAGCGGCAAATCCCTGAGCGATTCCAACGACAATCGCGTCGAGCCACGTCGTCGTGTCGGCGGTCTTTGGCTCTTTGTAGTCAGGGTCGTCTCCGTCGCCGTCGGCGGCCAACTCGATCTGCTCGTAGTAACGCTCGGATTCCGTGAGCTGGCAACGGCTACGCAGAATCGTCATGAGCAGGATTCCCGTCACAATGAAGAGAAAGCCGGTGAGAAGCAAGCTTTCCTCAAGCTCAGGAACAAACGTCATGATTCCAAACGCAATGATCACGGTAGGAATCGACCCCACGATCACGAGCCCTAAAACGCGCGGTTTACTCGTGCACGCCTCGATAATCTCCTTCGCAAAGAAAAAGAGGACCGAAAGAAGCGTGCCGCCATGAAGAATGATCGAGAGCGTGAGAACCTCAGGCAATTCGAAAAATTTACCCAGCACGAGCAAATGTCCTGAAGAGCTGATTGGCAGAAACTCGGCGACGCCCTGAACGATCGCGAGAATCAAAACTTGGACAACGGTCGTCGGATCAAATCCCATGTGCAACCCTCGATATGTATAGAAAAAAGAGCTCTCTTTGTTTTCCGGTTATGAGCCCGACCGCGGCAAAGCGCAGTCGTCGACGTCGACGCCGCGGCAAGGCGATAAAAAAGGCCCGTTTCCAGCGCGTTGCAGAAACGGGCGCAACCAAACGGAGCGATCGGGCAGGCGTTCTGGCGAGCTGGAGTCGACCGCTTCGGACAGACGGATCAAAGATTCGGAGCTCGTTTGCGGAAGTACCTTTCGGCAGAATCGGCCTCTTCTTCGACGGCGACGGTTCCCTTCGGAACGCCCTGCGAAGAACTGCCGGAAACAACGGGAGTGGAATCAAAGACGGGCGCGACGCGCGTGTCGCCCACGGCTTTTTCTCCAGAATGAGAAGGAACGTTGGCGTCGCGAACGACCTGATCGGTCGCTTTGTAATCCATGCGAACAAGGAAATCAGACAACCGCATCTGGCGAACGCCGTTCGCCTTCGCTTCGTCGAGGAACGCCGTTTCCGTATCGACAATCGCCTGTCGTCGTTCGTCGTTAAGCTCAGGATCGGCCGCCAGCAACGAGGAGAGCGGCATATTCGGAATAACGACGCGCGTAACGTCCGGCGTAATCTTGCCATGAACATTGCCGTCGTTGTCGATGTACGCGGCGACCTCGTTTCCGTTCGCTTCAATCAGATTGATGATTTCGTTCAGGTCGCTGATATTGTCGCCGTTGACGTCGAGCCGACAGTCAAGGGCGTAGCGATCAACTTCGCCCGGCTTCCAGAACGAGGTGTAGACCAGATCGCCCGGAAGAATCGGATTGACGGCGGAATCTTCGAGGATCCTGGCTTCGCAGGCGTGCGCCTCGAGCGTGCGTTCGACCTGAATCTTACCTTTGGCGGCAATTCCGCCTTCTTCAAAGATCTCAGGAGGAAAAACCTGGAACGTCATAAGCGGACGAACGCCGTCGTCGACGCCAATATCGAGTCGAACGATCTTGCCGGACTGGTCGGCGTAAACAACGGAACCGTCGGCGCGATCGAAATCTGGATTGGAGAGTTCGTCAATGCGCCGGCTCAGATCAATGTTGAAATCGGCGTAACGATTGGCGATCTCGCGATTCTGCGCGGTCTCTTCGTTCGCGGTGACGATCGCGTCGTGAGCCTGACGGTAGACGACGTCAAAGCGCTTGGTCTGATCGACAAAGCTCTTGGTAAGCTTGTCGTAATCGTCGCGCACCGTCTGAAGAGAGTCGTCGCGATTGGCCTGTTCCGTCTTGACGTTCTCGTCAAACGCGGTCTGCTGATCCTGCGCCTGAGTCACCGAGGAGAACGCGCTATCGACGCTCGCGTCGCGCGCCGCGGCCGCGTCCGCTATCTGCTTGTCGGCGGTGGAAATCCTCTTCTTAAGCTCGGCGACGGCGTCCTTATAGGTCTTGCCCGAACCCTGAACGCCAAGCGCGGCGTCAACGTCGGCGGTCATCGCGGCGACTACGTCCGACGTCTTAAGCGCGGGGTCGAAACCTGCGCGCGTCTGAACTTCGGCGCATTGCGCGGCAAGCGTATTGTTATCGTTCTGCACGTTCTGAAGTTCGCTCTGCGCGGACGCCAGCTCCGCCTTCTGCAGGTTCAGATTTTTAAACCCGAAGTACGTGGTCACGCCCAAAGCCAGCGTTAGTATGACAAACACGATAAGGCTGATGATCTCGCCCTGATTTTTCATGTGAAAGAATCTCCTTCAGCGTCGGCTGTCGAATCACGCCGGGGTCGCAAAACGTCGCGACCTCGCGCGACTCATGCGCGCACGGACCGTATACCGTCCCGGATCGCGCGCTCGTCGTGAGAACGCGCGCGCCGCTCCGCCCGAGCGCTATTGTCGAACAGCCGCGACCGGCGCTTGAACGGAATGCGTCTTTGCATGGACGCGGCGGCGCCCTTACCGTAAATTTTATTTAACCACGTTGGCGGCGTCAATGAAATAGGACGTTTTTTTATAAAATTTAATATTTCACCCGCCCTTTTTACCCGTAAATTCATACATTTGGCATATTGGGACTCTCCCGCTCGATTGAAAACGAAAACGCCCCGGTCCGTCTGGGAAGAACCGAGGCGTGGTGGTCAGGCGCGACGCCAAATTTCTGCCGTCTCTGTCACTGAGCCTTTTCCGTACGTTTTCGGAAATAGTAGTCGCTGACCTTGCCCGAGGAAACCGGCGCGGGATCGGAATCCTTGCGATACGTCGGGGCGATGATACCGGGCGATTCCGGCGCTTTGTCAGGATCAATCGCATAGCTCGGGGCGACGACGCCGGTGGAATAGTCAGGCAGAACGACGCCGTTGTCCTGAAGATCAACCCCTTCTCTTTCCCGATAACGAGTAATCTTCGCCGTCTCCTTGTATCCAATGGCTTTCAGGAAATCGGCAAGGAAAATCTCAGGCACGTCGTTCTTCTTGGCGTTGTCGAGGAATTCCTGGTCGAGTCGCTGAAGAGCCTCGCGCGCCGCTTCGTTACGACTGGAATCGTGCGCGAGCACGTCGATAATATTCGCGTCGGCGCGGACGACTCGGTAGACGTCGCCGGTGATTTCGCCCTGAAGTCTGCCTTCGTCGTCGATATAAGCGGCGACTTCAGCCCCGGAAGACTGGATTATGTTAATGATCTGGTCGAGATCGCTCAGGCCGTCGCCGTCAAGATCAAGCCCATAGTCAAGCGCGTATTTGATAACTTTGCCGGGTCGCCACAGAGGCGTGTAGGCAAGGTCGCCCGCTTGAATCGGGTTCGACATCTCGTCTTCAAGGATCTTCGCCTCACAGAGATGTTCGCCGAGGCTGCGGACAACCTGAACGCTTCCCTTCGCGATTTCCTTGTCCATATCAAGCGCGGTAGGCTTGTAAATATTGAACGTGGTCAGAGGACGAAGCCCGTCCTTTTCACCGACGTTGAGCCGTACCGTCTTGAGAAACTGGTCGGCGTAAACGACCGTCGCGTCGGAGCGAGTGAACTCGGCGTTGGTAAGTTCGTCGACCTTTTCGCTGAGATCCTTGTTAATCGCCTGGAACTTGTCGGCCGCTTCCTTATAGTCGGCGGTCTGCTGCTTGGCCGCGCGAATCTCGCTCTCCGTCTTCGCGACGATATCGTCGAGTTCGGTCTTCTGCGCGTCGTAGCTTGTCTGAAGCTCGTTCTTGCTCGTATTGGCCTTTTGAACGGCTTCGCCGTGCTCCGTCCGGAGGGTCGCGACCCTGTCGCCGAACTCCTTCTGCTGCGCCTTCGTCATTTCGTCCTGAGCGCCGGCGAGCGCCGCCGCGTTGTACTGCTGAGCCTCGTAGCTCTGAAGCTCTTTGTTCTTGCGCGAAAGGTTGTCGGAGAGCCGGAGAACGACGTCGCGATAGGACGCGGAGTCCTCGACGACGCCGAGCGAGGCGACGACGTCGGCCTTCATCGTTTCGACGAGCTGAGCGTTGTCCTCTACGGCGTCGTAACCGAGCTTCTCTTTAAGACTCTTGAGGTCGTTTTTCATCGCGGAATTACGCGACTGCGCGTCGGACGTGGCCTTCTTGAACGAAGCGACCTGCATCTTCTTTTCCGAGGTCCCCTTCGCTCCGATATAGGTCGTCACGCCTAAAATCAGCGACAATACCATAAAGACGATCAGGGAAACGGTAACGCCCGTATTACGCATGGGTAAGATCTCCTTCAGCGACGAACGGAACGACCGACGGTCGTTCAATCCGACTGAAACTTCTGTATCGTGTGGTCGACGCAACAAGCGCTATGCGCGCCGACCGGCTTTTTTGCTTGCAAAAGAGCGACGCGCGACCGCCAAAAACTCTGGGGACGCCAGTACGCTACCAGTCAATTTTATTTCAGCCGCGTTATGGCGTCAATCAAATTCAACCTTTTTTAAGAATTTTCAAAAAACTTATCCTGCCCCTTTCCCGTAAATTGCTACATTTGTCAAATTGCGAACTGCGCC
>CACYBR010000508.1 GCA_902772705.1 uncultured Planctomycetota bacterium | reverse complement strand
CTTCGCGCGCGCGATCGACGCGATGGAACGTTCCGTTATGCCCGCCGTTCCTTCGGCGATACGATCGTCGTTGATTCGTTTGAGTTCGTCGACGATGAGAGGCTTGATTTCGTAGCTTGGAAGCGAGCTGAGAATATCTTCAACCGTTTCAACGAGGATCGCGCCGTCTCGAAGCAATTCGTGGCACCCCTGTGAAACGGGACTGTCGACGGGGCCCGGAACCGCGTAAAGCTCGCGATTCTGCTCCGCGGCGAATCGCGCTGTGATCATGGAGCCTCCTCGGCGACCCGATTCGACAACGAGAACGCCGATCGAGAGGCCGCTCACGATGCGATTGCGCGCGGGGAAATTGCCTGAGAGCGGCGTTGTCAACGGATGGTACTCGCTGATAATCGCGCCGGAATTCATGACGCGAGCGGCCAGATCCTCGTGTTCACGAGGGTAGATTCTCGCGACGCCGCCGCCCAGTACGGCGATCGTACGACCTTTTGCGTTGAGGGCGGCGCGATGCGCATAGCCGTCGATTCCAAGCGCGAGCCCGCTTACGATAGTAAAGCCCGCATCGACAAGTTGCCGAACAATGCGGTTCGTTTGCGAACGTCCATAATTCGTCGCCGATCGCGTCCCGACGACGGAGATCGCGCGATTGTCTTCAGGTTTGAACTCGCCGCGAACGTAGAGAAGACGCGGCGGCGTGGCAATTTCGCGAAGACGCTTCGGGTACCGGACGTCCTGAAGGGTGAGAATCGTAATGGCGTTTTCTTCACAGAACCGAATAATAGCGTCGACGTCGACGTTCTGATTCGCGTTGGCAATCTTCCGCGCAAGGCTTTCTCCGACCTTTTCGACCTGCATAAGTTCAGAGATCGGCGCGCGCAAAGCCTCGGAGGCAGAGCCGAAACGCTCCAGAAGTCGCTCTGTTGTCAGCGGTCCGACTCCGTCGACCGTTGAAAGAAGAATATCGTCGGCGAGCTCGTCGGGGGCGTATTGACGCAGAGCGCTCGATTCCTCAGACGAAGGGACGAAGTTCGCGCCCTCGTTCGAATACGGATAAGATGGGTAACTTTGCGACATGGGATTGGAAAAGAAGAAAACGGTAGTGGGATCAGGCGATTTCTGTCGGGAAGGCGATAACGTTGTCAATTTTATCCGTTCCCAGCAGAACGCAAAGAAGCCGGTCGACCCCCATGGCGCAACCGGAGCAGGGCGGCAGACCGGCGTCCATTGCAGCAAGGAGTCGCGATTCTCGTGGAAGCTCGGGCGATCCGTCGCGCAGGCGTTCTTTTGAAACCACGGAGATTCGGTTGCGAAGAACGTGCGGGTCGATAAGCTCGTCGTAGCCGTTGGCGAGTTCAATTCCGCGGACAAAGAGCTCAAAGCGACGCGCGACCTCGCAACCGTCGACAATTCCCGTTTGAGCGAGTTGCGACTGAGACGACGGATAGTCGTAGAGCAGGACAGGAGCGTCGAAACCGAGCGAAGGTTGAACGACTTCGGAAAAGATCAGGTCGATCCAGTCGTCTCTGGTTGTCTGTCCGTCGGGGGAGGCGTAAGATTCCGGATAGACGATCTGGCGCTCGTCCGCAAACCGACGCAACTCGGAAAACGAACAGACGTGCGGATTAAGAGCCGTCTTTTCGCAAAAAACCGCGCCGAAGGGACGCTCGACTGCGCGATGGAGCGACCAGCCCTGCGGCTTGAGTCCCGCGTGAGCGTAGAAGCTTCGCGCGACGTTTTCGACGACGTCTGCCAGTAGTTTACGTCCGGCAAAGTAATCGTCTCCAGCGCGATACCATTCGATCATCGTAAATTCGACGTTATGGAGCGCGCCCCGATCGCCGCGTCTGAAAGCCGGCGCAAGCTGATAGATCGCGTCCATTCCTGCGGCGACAAGGCGCTTGAGCGCGAATTCGGGCGACGTCTGGAGATAGAACGTCGTCGCCATGCGCCGTGCTGTGAGCGCGTCGGGGAAACGCGTGTTGGCGAACTCGTCGCGTTCGGTCCAGCAACGTGAAACCTCGACGGGAATCGATTCGACAAAACGATCCACAACCACGTCGCGCGAGAGCGCCGGCGTCGTGACCTCGACGAAGCCGAGCGTGTCAAAATAGGCGCGCAATTCGCGGTATAACGTCGCGCGACGTCGAAGGTTCTCCAACGGCGCCGTTGGGCGGAACCTGACGGAGGATCCCTGCTCTTCAGACATAACGGCCAGACTCGCAGTATAACGATTACTCAAAATGGAAAACGAAAACGTCGCCCTTAAAATTGCCGCCAACCACATACTGTTGGGCGTATTCCGAGAATTGATCGACGTGATTGACGTGCAGATGCCCGCAGAGATGCGCCTTCATTAACGGTTGTTCTTTGATCCATTTGAGAAACTTCGCCGTATTCTCATTCTTATCGTCGGGCGTTCCCATGGTGTAGGAGATCCGTTCTTTGCGATCTTCAATCATAAAGCGATAGAGCTCGGGGGTGTAGAAGGGAACGTGGCACAGTGTGACGATGGGCAGTCCCTTGTCAATTTCTTTCTGGAAGAGTTCGACGATATTGTCCGCGACATAATAATAGACGTCGTCAAACGCGACGAAGTTAATGCCGTTGACAATGCGCGAGCAGAATCTCAAGTCGTTCGGGAACGCTTTCTGAACGCGATCAAAGCTTTGAAGTTTATACGCTTCGTCTTCTTTAGCCTCGCCAAGATAGTGGCTGAATTCATGATTGCCAGAGGAGACGAAGTGGGGAACCATCTCGGATTCCTGATAGAACGCGGAGACAAACTCGAAATTCTTTTCGCTCAGGAAGTCGATCATGTCGCCTGTATGCAGCAACAACGCGTCCTTTTGTTTGGCGTAGGAGACCGCCGCGCGAAGATTGATTTCCGCTTTGTTGAAATACCG
>CACYBR010000507.1 GCA_902772705.1 uncultured Planctomycetota bacterium | reverse complement strand
TCCCGCAGTTCGAGCGCTTCTTTTCTCGCGCCGAGTCGATCGCGTTCGCGCGCGTCCCAATCGCTGAGCGCCGCAAGCTGGTCGTCGCTGGCGTAAGGGGCGGTCTGTTCCGCAACGAGCCTGTGCGTTTCGGGATATTCGTCGAGCGCGCGCTTTTTCGTGAGCGCGACCAGCTCCGCCCGAGCCGCGTCGGCGTCCTTCGAATCGTAATACTGCGCGAGAACGGAACCGTCTGCGTTATACTTCGCGCCGACGATAAGCTCCGCGCCGCGCCAGCCGGTCGAGAGGTTGTCGTCGAGATCGAGCGCGAGGCAGAGCCCGTCGGGCAGCGCCGGCGTTATCGGTTCGCGCGTCTCGAGGTAGAAGTAGACGTTTTCATCGTCGCGCGCGACCTTCGACGCGATCAGATCGTTGCGCCCGCCGCTGCTCGCATACCGCGTCCCGCCAGTTCCCGCATGATCGCGTCGCTCCGTCTCGCCGGAATAATCGCGCAGCGTCGGCTCGACCTCGTCCCATTGTTCGAAACCGCCCGCAAGGTCGATCGTTTTGCGCGGCGCTGGCCCGGGCGCGCGGGGAACGCCCTTGAACCGGCGGATTCCGTCGATCGTCTGGAGATAATACGCGTCGAGCGCCGGGCCGCGTTCGGGCTCGACGTCGCGGCTGTACTCAAGATCATACTGGTCGACGAACGCGTAGCGGTTCCCCCAGTCGATCCACCATCGGCCCGCGATCCATTCGTTCCAGCCCGTGATCATCAGGAACTCCGGGTCAACCTCAAGCGCGCGTTCCCACTGCTGGGCGTAGTTGAGCCCCTCGACGGGCGCGAGGCGGTTCGCCTCTTTGCCATAGACGAAGGAGCGACCGCGCCCGATCCGCTCGCCCATCCAAACGGCGGCGGCTCCCGAATCGCGAGCAAGATTCTGGGCCGGCGAAACATTGAGCTGCTCTGCGACGTTCTCGGATTCACGCCACGAGTACGCCTGCGGATAGGCGTCGACCCAACGCCATGCGTCGTGTGAGTTTTTCGGGCCGTCGGTTGGCCAGTATGCGTCGCGTAACGTGAAGAAGTCGCGCATTTCAGCAGGGACCTCGTCAGGTTTGGCGAGCAGCAGCGGCTTGCCCTTCCACAGGAAGAAAACGGGCCGGTACTTCTCCTTCGAATAAAACTCGTTCCAGAGCTTTTGAACCGTCGCGGTCGTATTGGTATGCGTCATGAAGACGACCTGCGGGGCGGCCTCGCCTCGTTCGAACGCTTCAAGAATAAGGTCGCATAGCGGCAGATAGACGTCAGGATACGTAACGGCGTTGGTCGTGTCGAAGATCAAGGCGTCGATTCCCGCGTCGGCGACGAGACGAAGATGTCGGCGCATGACGAACGGGTCGCGGGAGTCGTAGTATCCAAAGAGCGGCTCGCCCCAGTAGTGCATCTGGCCGTCGGTTCCGACGAGCGCGTCTTTTTGCGCGGGCGCGGGGTCAATCAGCTCCGTTTTGGAGAGGTCGTAGGGGCGGTTCTCGTTTTCGGGGAGGTTCCGGTCGCGGGGCACAGATTCGTCGCACCACAGGAAGTAAAAGATTCCGACTTTTCGATCGTCGCGGAGCGCTGGAACGTCGGCGGGATCGACGACGACGCGTCCCAAATCGTCGGAGGCGCGCCACGGAGCTCCGGGAACGCCAGACTCCTGAGCGGGCGCGAACAGAGGCGTTGCGAGGAGGAAGACAAAGGCTATGAACCGAAGGAATGAAAACGGTTTTTTTAGAGGCATGGCTACGCTCCAGCGAACAGAGGTTGAAGAACGCAATTATTATACTGGACGCGCGAAGACGGAACAAGAAAAAAACAAACGCCCCGACGCAGAGAGCTCTCCGTCGGGGCGTTTGTATCACAGAAGTATTACGCAGTTGAAAAGAGTTTGCCACGCCTTCCATGGCGTCGCGTTCTCCATGTCGCGTCCGATCAATGGCGGTCGATCGTCAGCCTGAAGAGTTGAGACGAATCGTCAATAGGCGCTATCGTCTGTTTGGGATTGGGTCAGGAAATGAGAATCATCTCCTGACAGTCTCGAGGGTCGCGGCGACCGCGGGCAGGTTGTCGCCAGTTTCTTCATCGTCGTCGACGTTGAAGAGAGTCAGAACGCCGGGGTTTTCCCCAGTAGAGTCGTTTTCAAGTTCGAGCGCTTCGGCGCGGCGACGCAACGTTTCCTCGTCTCGCGCTTCGTAGAATTTCTCGGCGTATTGCTCGT
>CACYBR010000506.1 GCA_902772705.1 uncultured Planctomycetota bacterium | reverse complement strand
CGGTTCGCCAACAACGGAGGCGATTATTCCGTCGAACTCGGTATGGCCAGAACCGGCTTCTCCCTCAAGCCCCGAGAATCGCTCCGACAGCCGACCATTCTGATCGCCGAGCGCAAAAACATGACGCGACGCGCTTTCAAAACGCTCGTTCATCGCTACATGATTGAATACAACAGCCCGCGCGATTCCGAGGGCCGCGTCTTCGAACCTATCGTCGCGCTCACCGCCGGCGGCGGCAACAAGACGCCCAAAATGATGCTCGATATCCTCAACTATGGTCTCAAAAACGAACTGCCCTTCGACGTCTTCTGGGTCGACGCGGGGTGGTACGGCGCCCCTCACGAAGCGGACCCCTACCCTAACTGCGGGGGGGAATGGTATCAGTACGTCGGCGACTGGCGCGTCAATACGACGACGCATCCCACGGGCGATCTGCTCCCGATCGCCAACGCGGTCCACGACGCCAACAAGCGCTTCCTCCTCTGGTTTGAACCGGAGCGAATCCATGAAAGCTCCCCCATCGCGACGGCGTACCCGTTCAACAAGCAGGCGGGCCTGTGCTACTATGGCGACCCGCTCTCCTTTAACTGGATTGAAGAAACAATCTTCGGAATTATCGGCAAGCATCATATCGACGTCTATCGTCAGGACTTCAACATGGAGCCGACCGGATGCTGGATCGCGATTGAAAACGGCGAGGGCGAGAATCGCGTCGGGGTCGCGGAGGCGAAGCACGTCGAGGGAATCTACCGGTTCCTCGACGACATGCGCGCAAGGTTCCCGTGGATCATGCAGGAGAACTGCGCGGGCGGCGGACGCCGGATCGATATCGAGATGGTCGGACGCGCTCACTCTTATTGCCGTAGCGACTACTACATCGGTCCGAAGGAGGGAGACACGTGCTTCAATCTCGGTCAGGATATGACGCTTAACCTGACGCCGTATCTGCCGTTCCAGGGCGGCGAAACGAACTGCGTGCCGAACTTCGACGACTACGGCTTCATGAGCGTCGCCTCCTCCGGCACGGTCTTCACGCCGACGGACCTCGACGGCGGAATCGTTCGCCGCGAATTCTCTGCGGAAGAAACCGCGTGGTTCAAGAAAATGCTCGGATGGGCGACGAGGCTCAAGCCGTATTACATGGGCGACTTCTATCAGCTCACCGAACCGACTTACGCCGTCGACGACTGCTGGTGCGCATGGTCCCTTAACCGTCCGAACGAAAACGACGGCTTCGCGATCGCGTTCCGACGCGCCAAGTCCGACGTCGACTCCATGACCTTCGAGCTACCCGCGATCGATCCCGCCGCAAAGTATGAGATCGAACTCTACGACGGAACGAAAAAGACCGTCGAAGGAAAGGAACTCGCCAACTGGAAGGTCGACCTCAAGGAGCCGCGTTCCTTCCAGCTTCTGATCTATAAGAAGCTCTGACCCCTGCGGCGGACGCTTTCTCCTTAAACATGCCGTTCCGGCGTCCTCAAACGCGCGCCGGAACGGTTCTTTTATCCCCTATTGTCAACACTTTAAAAGAGTTAGATCAACATGAAGATCAAACAGATCAGAAACGCGACGCTGCGCATTGAGTACGCGGGCGTCAATTTCCTCATTGACCCGTGGCTTGCGCCTATCTATTCGTGCGGATGTTTCGCCTCTCATCCGGGGAGACCTTTCCACGCGACCGACCCCGTCAAGGAACGTATCCTCTTTCCGATGGCGGAGCTCCCGGAAAGCGTCGACGAGATCCTCCGCGACGTTCACTATTACCTGACGACGCACATCCATCCCGATCATATCGACGTCTCGCCCGACGGTCTCGTCGGCGCGCCCCTCGATAAGACGCTCCCGACGCTGGTCCAGAACGAGGCGGACGCCGAAGCGTTCAAACGTTCCGGCTTTCAGAAGGTTTCCGTTCTCTCCGAGACGCCGACGAACTACGGCGCCGCGACGCTGACCAAGACGCCGGCGCGCCATGGGACCGCCACGCCGTGCGGCGAAGCGTGCGGCGTCCTCTTCCGCGCTCCGAACGAGAAGACGCTCTATCTCGCGGGCGACACGATCTTCTACGAAGGCGTCCAGAAGACGCTGACGACCTGTAAGCCCGACGTCGTTATCCTCAACGCCTGCGCGGCGGAGCTTCAGGAAAACGGGCGTCTCATCGTCAACGACGAGGACGTCGAAAGCGTCGCGAAGACCGCGCCCGACGCGACCCTGATCCTCTCCCACATGGACGTCGTGCCACACGCTTCCATCACGCGTTGCACGATGCGAGGACTCATGGCGCGACGCGGGATTAAGGATTACTACATGCCCGAGGACGGCGAAACCCTCGAATTCTGAGTCGGAAAAAGTCTCGCGACAAACAAGCCCGGGCGGCGGCGACGGCCCCTCTTCGACGCCGCCGACGCCCCCCGGCGAGACTGAGTCTTTGTCTATAAAAATAACGGCTTTTGAACCGTCTGAGCGGCGTCGACACGCCGGGTCCAACGCTATAACAGGCTTTTCCTGCCGGGCGGACGCCTGCCTCAAGTCTCAACGCCGCTCCGAACAAACGCGTCGACGTTTCAAACAGGAAAGACGCGAGCTGATGAAACGCTACGATTGACCCCAACGCGCAAGCGTGTTAGATTTACTACCAGTCTGTCATACGCAGGGGACGGCGCGGCGGTCAAATTTCAATCTGACGACAATAAACCGCTCCTCTGCAAAAAAGCGTCCGAAAACGCCCGGAGAACGCCGGTCCGCGACGGTCGCGGCTTCTCACTCAAGGAAAGATTGAGGGATTTTGGAGGATTTCAAAAATAAATAACGATCAGAGTGTCGTCAACGATTTAAAATAAAACGAGTTAAGTAAAAACACAGGCGCAAGGTCCTGCCTGACGCCTTCCAACAATGGGGGAACGTATCGCAATGATCGAAATTATTGAAAGTAAAGGCCTCTTTGGCAGAACCGATTACATTACCAGCAACGTTGGAGAAATTGTTCGCCTGACATGCGAATATCCCAGAGGACAGGGCGACGGCGAGTTCTTTTGTCTGTTTGATTCTAAAGGGGAGTCTTTCCACGCGTGTATAAAGCCAAACGCCGTTCGATATTACTCTTTGGCGACTGTTACCCCGCAAAGAAAAGAACTCCTTCCGACAAAGTATCGTTCGTTGCGCATGGACGAACTGTGGTGCGGCGACCCTCGCGTCGTCTGGCTCTTCATAACGTCCCTTTGGCTTTGGCAAAATGGAGATAAACGTCGGAAAGCGACGCCAAGGGAGGATGTGGAAAAATATCTGAACGCCAACCTGCCTGATTATACGGAAGCCGCCGTTTGGGTTGTAAAGAATCGTTTTATCCTGACGCCGACAAAAGTTGTGCAAAGAGACAGCGAATATCTGGAGGACTACGGCGCGCTAAGATACCCGCCCGAGGTGGATTGGTCCCTCTTTCCCGATCAGGAAAGAGTTTGATCGATAGAGAACTAGGACTTCCAGAGAACGGCGCGATTCCGGGGACGCTCCGGAACGCTTCCAAATGGCGCCGCGTTCTACCGAACGGCCTTATTGCGGAGTTCAGAGTAAATGATCAAAACAACGAGAAGAATATTCAAGAGTATTGCATACGGCGGTTCCGCGGAACCTACTTTGTTCTGCTACGACATAGGAGAGATTTCGAAAATAGAAGAACGCGACGACGGAACCTTATACTTTTACGACTCGAAGGGACTCGCGTTTTTTACGGCTCCTTAGAACAAACAAACCGGAACGTCCATTCTCAACAATGGCTTTGTTAAATAAAGACATTTAAGTAAGGTTCAATACGTCTTTAATGGAGATTTTCGTAGTTCTTTGAGGAGTATTTTGTATAAGTCTTCGCTTCGACGTCTGAATCGAAATTCGCATTCTTTCAAATGCAGATAGAAGGTCTTTGGGGATATTCCCACGAACCCGTCCCTCGGATCAAATGATCCCTGACGGAACAATAAGATTGTTTTCGTCAAGCGGAAGCGTTCGGTCGGTCATGCAGATCACGGCGCCGTTTCCAATCTCACGACCCGCG
>CACYBR010000505.1 GCA_902772705.1 uncultured Planctomycetota bacterium | reverse complement strand
CCGACGCAGTAGAGGACGCCGTTGAGCGCGTCGACGTTTGCTTCGAAGTATGGCGCGACCTCGCTTGACGAGCGGCCGCTGGGGGTGGAATATTCGACGACGTCGCCGGGCGCGAGCGTCTTGACGAGCGGCTCGAAATCGACGGTCTTACATTCGGACCCTCGCAGTCCGTCGATCGTAACGGTCGCGTCTTTATTGGGGAGCGCGACATTCTGAGCGTAGACGCGGAGTTCGGAGACGACGCCGGTCGGCTCTTCCGTCGAGAGGTTGCGCACGCGTGTCATAAATCGGGTGAAGTCGGGATAGCCGTCGTATTTCAGGACGGTCGCGTCGACGGCGACCTTTCGGTCAGGCGTGACGAAGCTCCAGACGGGGGCGCCGTTTTCGTCGATAGATTTTTCGACCGAGAGCGCGACGTCGTCGCCGTTGTATTTCATGGAGACGGCGGGTTCGAGCGCGAACGCGGGCGCTACGGCGGCGGCAATGATCGCCGCCGCGGATAAAACAGATTGGAAAATATTCATAACGCACTCCATCGACCCAGGCGAACCGGTCGCGCGTCGGGGTCTCGATTTCCTTAAACGAATCGTCTTTGACCGGCATATTCAGAATATCGGGGCGGAGTCGACAAGTCAAGGCGGCGAGCCAAAAGGTCGCGTCTTAGCAGTTCTGAAAGGCGCTGTAAAAAGAGGCGCCGCGTGTCGTTTTGAAGCGCTCGGAGGATCAGGCGTCTCGAAACGCGTCATGTTTGCGAGAATCGCCACGGATTAGGTAGAAAAAAAAGAAAAATTATACCGTAGCGCCGAAAAAAGGTAGACGCGCCGAGAAAAAAGGACTAAAATGAACGATAGTCGTCCTTGCGTCGCGTCGCGTCGCGCGCATGGACGCGTTGTTCCGCTCGCGCGCCGGGAACGTTTGGCGCGCGATTTGCGTCGAAACTACAGTTATTATTATGTTCGACGGACGTCCTGTTCTGCAGACAGGCGTCGAAGCGTATCAATCGTCCGGCCCGCGACGGCGGATCTCGGACGGGAGGAGTCAGTCAGCCATGACCAGAAGTCTGGACCAGCGCCGCGCGCGAGCCGCGTTTCGTCGCCGTCTTGGTTTCACAATGCTTGAAATCATGACGTCCGTAACGCTTTCGCTCATGCTCATGTACGCCGTTGCGCGAATCTTCAGCCGCGTCGGCGGAACGATGAACGAGACGACCAGCATTATGGAGGCGACCAACGCGATCCGAAACGCGAAGAATCGTCTCACGTCCGACCTCGAAAATATCACGGTAAACCCCGTTCCTCCGCGTAACTCACGTTTGAACGACGGATACCTGTGCTACGTCGAAGGCATGGGCGCGTCGATCGATCGCCTCTATGCCGCCGGGTACAATATTCCCAGGCCCGCGCTTTTCTCCACCGACTGCGTCGCGCTCGACGCGGAACGCTATCAGGCGTACGGCTCTTCCGGCTCTTACGAAGACTGGGTCGACTCCACCGTCGGCGACACGGACGATATTCTTTCCTTTACGGCGAGAGCGCCCGAGGGCAAGCCGTTCCGGGGACGCTATATTCGTCCGAAGTACGACGCGTACGGCAATATTTTCAGCGGCGAGCAGGACACGTATGAATCGGAATACGCCGAGATCGTCTGGTTTGTACGCGGCACGACGCTCTATCGTCGCGTGCTGCCGATTCTCCCGAACGAGCGGCTTCAGGACAGTCTGTACGCGTTTGACTGCGCATGGCGCGGAGGTTGCGACGCGAGCGGCGCTCCCAACGGCAGCGATCCGGACAATTCGATCGTCGCCGCTTATTCCAACGGCGAATTTACCTCAGACGAGGCGCTCGAGCTCTGCAACTTCGGCTGCGGGTTCTTCCGCTATTTCGACGTCTCCGTTCACCTTGACGCCAAGGGCAGACCGGAAGCGAACACGCTCGGCGACCTGACGAACCGCGCCAATCGCTACGGATACTGGAACCCGATCGGCGTAGGAATTGTCAACGCGCCCTCCGGCAATAATTACGGCTCCTTCTCGATCCACGGCAATAACAACGCGTGGTACTGGCTCCGTATGCCGACGCTTCAGGAATG
>CACYBR010000504.1 GCA_902772705.1 uncultured Planctomycetota bacterium | reverse complement strand
GAGCCGAAGAAAGCGCAGATATTTGAGAGGTTTCCATGAAACGAACAATCCCGACGGCTCTGGCCGTAATTTTTATCCTAACGCCGACAATCTTCGCAGGAACGCGAGCCTTCGCGCAGACCGACGGCGCGCGCGCTTCCGCTACGTCGGCGAAAGAGGCGAGTCTCGACAATTTGACGATCCGAGCGATTCCTCCCGAGTACAAAACCGAGGCGTCGCAGGCGGGTAAGATCGAACGTCTTGACTATAAAGCGGGCGACGACAATAAGTTCGCCTTCGTCTACGTTCCTTACGGATATAACCGCTTCACGAAGTACGAGGTTCTGTATCTGATGCACGGGGGCGGCGACAATCAGGGAACGTTTTTTGGGGACGCGCCCAATGGCAACGACCTGAAGAACGTCGTCGATCACCTGATCGAGAACGGCGAAATGGCGCCGATTCTTATCGTCATGCCGACGTACGTCACGAGTCGTCGCGCGGGCGTCGGCGTCCCGGACGCGTGGAGCGCCATTTTGGAATTTCCTGAGGAACTGACCGACGCGCTCATTCCGGCGGTCGAGGGCAAGTACTCGACGTACGCGGAATCGACGGACGACGCGGGGCTGACGGCGTCGCGCGACCATCGAGCGTTCGGCGGGTTTTCGATGGGTTCCGCCGCGACGTGGCTCGTCTTTCAAACGCGCATGAAGCATTTCGCGCGTTTCATCCCGATCAGCGGCGACTGCTGGACGATCGAACGTCAGGGCGGACGTTCAAAGTCGGACGAAACGGCGAAGGCGCTCGCCGATTCCGTGAAGGAGCAGGGCTACGCGTCGGACGGGTTTAAGATCGTCGCAATCACCGGCGATCATGATATCGCCGAGCCGTGCATGACCCCAATGCTCGACGCCATGAAGCGGATTCCTGAAACCTTCGCCGCCGAGGGCGCCGACGCCAACGTTTGGTATTTCGTGAAAAAAGGCGGCTGGCACAGCGTGGCGGACGTAAAGGAATACCTGTATAACCTGCTGCCGGTCTTATACTAAACCGTCGAACGGCGACCGCGACGTCGCGGCGGGACTCTATATGTTCCTAAGCGTCGCCTTATGTCTGATCGGAAAACTTTGCGGCAGAAAACGCGCCCCGGTCATGGGGCGTCTGTCCTGGAATTCAGCGAAAACCTCAATGAAAGGCGTCGCTAATCGGCGTTATTTTTTGGAAAAATGGTCGTGCTAAGAACGGAAAGATTGACGCTAAGGCCGTTTTGTTTGGAAGACGCTTTAACGGCGCATAAGCTGTTTGGAACGGATGAAGATATGTACAGGTATTCCGGGTGGAATCCTTACGCCACCGTCGAGGACGCCGAAAGGTTCATCAGGACGACGCTTGAAAACGCCGCCCCACACGCGCGCTGTTTTGCTATAGAATACGCCGGGGAGCTCGTCGGGAATATCGGGGCGTACAATTACGAAGAAGCAAATAATCGCATCGAGGTTGGATGCAGTATCGCCAAAGATTCCTGGAACAAAGGTTTTGCGACGGAAGCGCTGAAAGCGGTCTTGCAATTTCTTACGGAAAGCGAAAACGTCTCTGCGGTCGTCGCATGGAGCGCGGAGGAAAACATAGGTTCAAGAAGGGCGCTGGAGAAGGCGGGCATGGTTCTTGAAAGCGTCGAAAAGGACGGGCTGACGGTTGGGAATAAGACCTATAATAAGCTGAATTACGTTTATCGCAGATAGCCCGGGGAGCGTTTTGCCGCATGTCTTTGCTCGAGTTTTGCGTATCGCGCGTTACCGCAATCGATCCAGATTCGGTTTATAGATCGCCGATTCCCGGGGAATTTGCTCCTTCTGCAAAAACATGAGCATATAGACGGGCAGATACACGATCCTCCTGTCGACGCGGACATTGTCGTTCTGGAAGACAAAGGCCTCAGGGATTGCGTAGTCCCGGTTCCCCATCACATTGTCCAGGGCGGCGTGGCGCTGATAGTCCTTGCCGGATTTGATCTCAATGGGCGTTACGTTGCCCGCGCGCTCGACGATAAAGTCCAGCTCGCCCTGCTTCTTGCTG
>CACYBR010000503.1 GCA_902772705.1 uncultured Planctomycetota bacterium | reverse complement strand
CGGAAAGCGGCTCGAAGGAGGCGCTTTTATCGCGCCCGACCTTTCTTACGACGCAAAGAAAATCGCTTTTGCATGGTGCGAATGCGTTGGATCGGCGCAACATGTCGCGTCCCTCGATCTTTCTCGCGGTCATACGCAGGAAGGACGTTGCTATCACATTTTTACATGCAACGTGGACGGTTCCGAGCTTAAAGAGATTACCGACGGAACGTGGAACGATATCGACCCGTGCTTCCTGCCGAACGGGCGAATCGCTTTTATCTCGGAGCGACGCGGCGGCTATCTGCGATGCGGCCGCGACTGTCCGAATTACACGCTTTTCGACATGAGTCTCGACGGCTCGAAAATTCGTCCCCTCAGTTTCCATGAGACGAACGAATGGGCTCCGAGCGTTTCAAACGACGGTCAGATTCTCTGGACGCGCTGGGACTATATCGATCGTTTCGGTTGCATTGCGCACGGGGCATGGACGACGAGTCCCGACGGACGCAATCCCCGCGCGGTGTGCGGAAATTACGCTCCTCGCCATCAGCGTCCCGACTCTGTTCTGGATATCCGTGCGATTCCCGGATCCAATAAGCTGATCGCGACCGCCGGCCCGCACCACGGACAGTCCTTTGGCTCGATCATCGAAATCGATCCGAACGCGCCTGACGATCCCAAGAGTCCGATAACGCGGATGACGCCCGACGTTGGCTTTCCCGAAAGTCAAAATGGCGCGCAGGTTTGGGGAACGCCGTGGCCGCTGGCGGAAGACCTTTTCCTGGCGGTCGCCGATTATTCCGTCGCCGTAGGCGAAGGACGGGAAGGGGGACGCTATCTCCGCGGCGATTATGGCATTTATTTGGCCGACGCGTACGGCAACCGCGAGCTTCTCTACCGCGATCCAGAAATTGGTTCGTCGACGCCGATTCCCCTGGTCGCGCGCGAAACGCCTCCCGTCGTTCCCGGGTTGGTCGAGGAAGACGAAATCGTCGGGGCGCCATATTTCACGCCGCCTCCTTTCGACGGGGAGAGACCGCAGGCGGTCGTCGCGATTCAAAACGTTTACGCGTCCGACGCCCCGATAGAGCATGAGCGCAAAGTCGCGGCGATTCGCGTCGTTCAAGTCTACTGCATGTCCGTTCCTTCCGGCAATCCCCCCTATGAGATCGGCGTCCGGGAAGCGACCGCCGCCGACTCCGTCAAACTTGCGCGTCGCGTTTGGGGCGTCGCGCCCGTCGAAGAGGACGGCAGCGCCTGTTTCTACGTTCCCGCGAACTGCGAACTGTATTTCCAGACTCTCGATTCCGACGGGGTCGCGATCCGTTCCATGCGTAGCGGAACCGCGTTTAAGCCGGGCGAAAGACTCTCTTGCGTCGGTTGTCACGAGTCTCGCGAGACGGCGTCGGCGCCGTTGACTCCGAACGACCCGAAGACGACGCCCCTCGCGCTGCTTCGCGAGCCGTCGAAACTCGTTTCCGAAGGAGTAGGGACGGAACCTGTGAACTTCCCCGAGCTCGTTCAGCCGACTCTCGAAGCGAAGTGCGTCGATTGTCACGCGAGCGCCGAGTCGCTTGCGAAGGGGGCTCCCGATCTTTCGCGCAAGCCGGAACACGGCTACTACGCGTCATATTGGAACCTTGCGTCGAAGGGTTTCGCGTCGACGGATTTCCACGATCCTTTGCGATCGATTCCTGGTCAATTTGGCGCGCGCGGATCGAAATTGTATCCGCTGCTCGACGATCATTATGGAGTCGAACTCACGGAGGCGGAGCGCCGGCGGATCGCGTTATGGCTCGATACAACGTCAAATTTTTACGGCGTTTACGACAAGGAAGGCTGCGAACAAGAGTTTCGCGGCGAGCGAGCCGTTCCGACGCTGGAATGACGTGAGAAAAAGAAAAGCGAATATTTTTAAAAAAGTCAGTTGACGCATGAAAAAGGTTTGGTATATTTACACGGGTTGAGAGCAACATGAGAGGTCAATGCTCCGTTGTTTTCATCGTAGATATTTGACAATCAGGTAAAGTATAAATCATACAGTGTGAGACGCCAACCGTTGG
>CACYBR010000502.1 GCA_902772705.1 uncultured Planctomycetota bacterium | reverse complement strand
TTTCGCGCCGACTATGAGGTCGTAGCCCTGAGCGCCCTGCTGAAAGGATTTGCCAATTACGCCGTTGATAACGAGAACCATCACGACAAGCGCGACGCCCAGCGCCATGGAGAGCGCGGTTAGGCTGGAAGCCAGCGCCCGGTGCTGGATACTTTTCCAAGCAATTTTCCAAAGACTCATATCACACGCCTTCTGCGCAGGTTCTCGATTTTGCGAGAAACCAGACGCGCAGTAAAAATAAACAGCCGTTCGCGCCAAGAGACGCGCTTTGAATATATGAAAACGCGCGGTCGGCGCCCTATCGCCAAGGACGCCGAACGCAGGTCAGATCATTCCGACTCGTCGCCGCCTTCCACGGCGTCGTCGCCAGTCTGCCCGACTATCTGATCGTCAAGCGGTTCCTCCGTTTCGTTCACAGAAACGCCGGCGGAATCTTTAACGCCCGACTCAACCTCGCTTGCAGGAATACGTTTGACCCCCGCCACGAAATCACCCTTGCGGAGTTTCATAAGACAAACGCCCTGAGTATTGCGACCGGTTACGCGAACGCCGTCGACCGAAAAACGCTGAGTCATACCCATCTGCGAGATCGTCATGATCTCGTCGCCGTCCTCGACGCGTAGCGCCGCGACAAGAGGACCGTTGCGCTTCGTCGTCTTCATATCGAGAACGCCCTGACCGCCGCGACGTTTCGTCGGATACGGCTTGGCGGAAACTTCCCCCTCCAGCGCCGTAGCGTCGTCCGCCGCGTTTTCATCCTCCGAAACGTCCTCGTCGGAGACGGCGCCGTTCAACGGTTCATTCGGTCCGATCGGAGTGCGCTTGCCGAATCCGTTGAGCGAAACGTCCATCAGATACGAATTCTCTTCCGCAATCGTCATACCGACGACCACGTCGTCGTTGCGCAGTCTGATACCGCGAACGCCAGAGGACGCGCGTCCCATCGATCGCACGTCCGACTGGCGGAAGCGAATCGTGCGGCCCGACGCGGTCGTAAGCATGATTTCGTCGCCCTGTCGACAAACGTCGACGCCGACGAGCTCGTCCTTCGGGTTTAGACGCTCCGAATCGTTGAGCTGTTCCTGAGCGTTTTCCTCGGCGACATTGTCCTCGGGAGTCGCGTCGGGATCGACCTCGCCGCGCAACCGAATCGCGTTGATCCCGCGTTTTCTCGGGCGGCTGTACGCTTCGAGCGGAGTCTTCTTAATGAGACCGTCGCGCGTCGCCATGACAAGGAACGCGTCCGGTTGGTTGAAGTCGCGAATAGCAAGACAGCTGGCAATCTTTTCGCCCTCGCCGAGACTCAGCAGATTGACGATGTTGCGTCCCTTGCCGTCGCGCGACGAAAGCGGAATGCCGTAGACCTTCTGCCAGTACGCTCGACCCTTGTTGGTGAAAAACATCAGGTAGTTATGCGTGCTGGAGACGTAAATCTGGCTGATGGGGTCCTTTTCCGCAACCTTGGCGCCTCTGACGCCGACGCCTCCGCGGCGCTGCGCCTTGTATTCGTCCAGCGGCGTGCGCTTGATATACCCGTCCTGCGTGATAGAAACGACCATCGTTTCTTCTTCGATGAGATCTTCGTCCTCAACGTCGACAATCTCTTCCTGACGAATCTCGGTACGACGTGGATTGGCGAACTTCTTCTTGACGTCGAGCAGATCTTCGCGAACGATCGCGAGAATATTACGCTCGTCAGAGAGAATCCGACGGTATTCCCCGATCTCGTCCAGAAGCGCGTTATATTCGTTGGCAAGCTTCTGCTGTTCGAGATTAACGAGTTGACCGAGCGTCATACGCAGAATCGCGTCCGCCTGAACCGGCGTGAGCGTGTAACTCTCCTTGACGCCACGCGCCTGAGTAAAGGCGTCGAACCCGGCGCCGAGCGCGCGCTCCAGAAGCGCCGCCGGACACTGGATCTTCATGAGGCGCAGTTTTGCGGTCGCCTGATCGGGAGACGTGCGAATCGTTCGTATGACCTCGTCAATATTCGCATGCGCGATGAGCAGGCCTTCGACCGTGTGCTGCCGCCGGATCGCCCTGTTGAGCAGGAAGTTCGTACGACGGCGAATCACGTTGCGACGATGACGCAGAAACTCAACGATCAGTTCCTTAAACGTCATAACGCGCGGTCGACCGTCGACGAGCGCGAGGAGAATGATCGAAAAGCCCGACTGCAACGGCGTGTACTGATACAGCTGATTGAGGACGACGTTCGGATCGGCGTCCTTTTTGAGCTCAAGGACCAGCCTCACCGGCTCTTTGAGGTCCGATTCGTTGCGAATTGTGGAAACGCCGCCGATCCGACCTTCCGTAACCATCTCGGCAATCTTTTCCTCAATGCGGTCGCGCGCCTGCTGGTAGGGAATTTCAGAAACGATGATTCGCGCGCGTTTGCTCTTCTTCGCGTATTCGACGCGCGTGCGCGCGCGCACGACTATATTGCCGCGTCCGGTCATGTAGCCGCGGCGTATTCCGCGCGCGCCGCAGATCACGCCGCCGGTCGGAAAGTCCGGACCGGGACAGACGCGCATCAATTCGTGGATCGTAACGTCCGGATTGTCAATTACGGCGATCGCCGCGTCGCAGATTTCGCCAAGATTATGCGGAGGAATACTCGTCGCCATTCCGACGGCGATTCCGTTGGCGCCGTTGACGAGAAGGTTCGGAGCCTTGGACGGCAGCACGACCGGCTCCATACGCATTTCGTCGTACGTCGGCATAAAGTCGACCGTATCGAGGTTAAGATCCTCGAGCATCGCCATGGCGAAACCGGACAAACGCGCTTCCGTATAACGCATCGCGGCGGGAGGGAGGCCGGCGATCGAACCAAAGTTACCCTGCTTGTCGACGAGAACATGACGCATGTTCCAGTCCTGCGCCATACGAACAAGCGTCGGATAGATAATCGCCTCGCCGTGCGGATGGTAATTGCCGGACGCGTCGCCGGAAATCTTCGCGCACTTAACTCGCTGAGAGTGAGGACCTATCCCCAGATCGTTCATCGCGACGAGGATTCGACGCTGAGACGGCTTGAGACCGTCGCGAACGTCAGGAATTGCTCGGCTAACGATGACGCTCATCGAGTACGTCAGATAGCTCTCTCGAAGCTCCTCCTGAATCGGAACCGACCGGATCGTCGTACCCGTCTGACCGTCCTTCTCGGAGCCGGTCAGAACGACCAAATCGCCGTCGCTGTTATAGTAACTGGTCGGTCCCGTCTTACTTTGCTCGGAACCGTCGTTCAAATTAGGGTCGGAGGAGCCTTCGTTCTGGTTTTCGTCGGAACGCTCCTCGTTAGTCTCGTCGGAGCCGTCGAAAATATCGTCGTCGTCAGCCACAGGGAAATCGCCTTTTCTGGGGGAGGAACGCGTCGGAGTCAGGCTCTTACGCGTCAAACAGGAAGATCAAATTTATGCGTTTGTTCGCGAACGTTTGTGTCAGGCGCTCCAAAAGACCTGAACCTGCGTCGCGTCATACGCGTCAGGATCGCGTTTTAACGCAATTCTCCTTAATTATACCGCAATCTCATGTCTTTTCAACGTCTCAAAGCCTCTCTAAGGGCCAAAAACGCCCTTAATTTCGCGTTCCCGCGCACGTTCGGCCCCCTGTCGACTATTAAAGCGTCAACCCCTCCCAATCCATATCGACGGCGACGTTCTTGAGTTCGAAGTCCGAAGTAAAAAAGGGTCCCTCGCGAGAGGAACCCTTTCCTTGTCGTCAAACGAAACGCGCCGAATGATCAGCGATTCTTACCGCAACAGTTCTTGTACTTCTTGCCGCTTCCGCACGGACACGGATCGTTGCGTCCAATCTTTGGCGATTTATTGCGGTATGTTTCGACCTTATGCTCCTTACTCGCCTCAATCGCGTCGTCCTGTTGCTTCATCGTCTGTTCGACTTCGGGCGAGACTGCCTGTTGCTGCGGATGCTGGGCGGCGCCGACGCGGTCCGCGTCTGACCAGGTCGAGCCGATGAAGTTCTCATCGAGCTGCTCGACGCGATAAACATAGTCCGTCACGCGCTCGAAAACGCCGTCCCACATCGCGTCGAAAATCCTCATGCCTTCGCGCTTGTACTCGACCTTCGGGTCGACCTGCGCATAGCCGCGGAAGCTCACGCTCGACTTGAGGTGATCCATAACCTGGAGGTGTTCCTTCCAGGACGCGTCGAGAATACCGAGAATGAGAGAACGCTCAACCTTGCGCATTTCCGAGTTAAACTCGTTCTCGATGATCGATTCGACCCTGTTTTCGAGGAGCAGCACGTCCCATTCGGAAAGTTCCTCAACCGTGAGCTGCTGTCGAAGAGCCGTGTTGAGCCAATTGCAGAGGTCGGCCAGCGCCGGGGAATCGCGCCTAATCTTACGTACGTCGCGCGAGGTAATACGGTCGTTGCGACGTATCTTTTCCTCGCGAACCTTACGGATTGATTCGACGTCGACCTCTTCCTCCTGGAAGAGTTTGGCGAGCTTTTCGCGCATCATCGCGTAGTAAGGTTCCGACTGCTTCGACGAGTCGCGACTGACCTGGAAGAGCGTCTCCTCAATCTCATGACGCTGCTTGTTGCGCAGTTCCTCAACGTCAAGCTGAACATTGAAGCGTCGCGCCGCCCAGTCGGCGACGCCTTCGCGATCGTAACGTCGACCGTTCTGGTCGCGAATCGTAAAGTGAGCCAGCCCGACAAGGACCGGAAAACGCGCCTCGCGTTCGGCGTAGCCCTCAAGCGTCTTTTGACGCGCAAGCTCGCGAAATTCAGACGGCTCCATCTTCTCCGCTTCGGTCGGATTGACGACGACGCCAAACTTATCGCGAAGCCACCGGCACGCGGTCTGGATTCCATAGTTCTGTTCGAGAAGATTCGCGCCTGAGCTCAGATCCGTATTATTGCAGAAGGTCTCCGCGCGTTCGATGAGAAATTCCGCGACATGCTCGCGTCCGAGCTTACGCAGATCGTGCTCGTTAATCGCGCAGCGCCAGCGCGCGTTCGCGGCTTTCGCGAGCGCCTGCCAGTTCCATTCTTCCTCTGGCGCGTCGTCCGGAAGATTTTCCTCAACGAGGTCAAGCGCAAGCGTCTCGGACATTCTTCGCGCGTGATCCACCGCATATTCCGCCGCTTCGCCCGCGTTCGAGCCGACAAACTGCTTCGGCTCAAATTCAACGTTGAGCAACCGCGACGCGAAAGCGGCGTACGCTTCGGCGCCATAATTCTGATCGAGAAACTCGTCAAGATGGCGTTTAAGCTGCGCGTCGATCATCTGAAGAACAAAATCCTTCGTATTGCCGCCGTCGAGTATACGCTGACGATAGGAATATACGCGCTTGCGCTGCATATCCATGACTTCGTCGTATTCGAGGAGGTTTTTACGAATATCGAAGTTAAATTCCTCGCGTTTCTTCTGCGCGCCCTCGATTCGACGCGTAACCATCGGACTCTCGATCGCCTGACCGTCTTCCATGCCAAGTCGCGTCAGGAGATTCTTGACCCAGTCTCCTGCAAAAATGCGCACGAGGTCGTCCTCAAGGGACAGGTAGAACCGCGCCTCGCCCGGATCGCCCTGACGACCGCAACGACCGATAAGCTGAAGGTCGATACGCCGCGCCTCGTGACGTTCCGTGCCGATAATGCACAGACCGCCCATCGAGCGAACGAGTTCCCCTTCCGCCTTCATCTGCTCGCGCTGCTCAATGTCCTCGACGCACGCGCGCCATTCGTCCTGCGGAACGTCCAGACGCGTCGGATACTTCGTCTGGAAAAGAGACCAGGCAAGCGTTTCCGGGTTGCCGCCCAGAATAATGTCCGTACCGCGCCCCGCCATGTTGGTTGCGATCGTAACGGCGTTGAGTCGTCCCGCCTGCGCGACAATCTCCGACTCGCGTCCGACGTTCTCCGGCTTGGCGTTAAGAACCTGATGCTTAACGCCGCGACGCGAAAGCATCGAGGAAATAAGTTCGCTCTTCTGAATCGAAACCGTGCCGACGAGAACCGGTCGTCCTTTGGGACGTATGTGCGCGATCTTATCGCGTGGAACCTTAACCGCGTTACGCTCGCCTTTAGGCGTGAACTCCACGACGTCGTCGCTTTGCTTGCCGACCATGCCGTACGCGTCGTCCGTTCCGTCGTTAAATTCGAGGCAGTCCCACTTGTGGATGCGTTCGATTTCGTCGACAACCGCGTTGTACTTCTCTTTTTCCGTACGGTAGATAAGGTCCGGTTTGGTTATACGCTGAACGGGTCTGTTCGGCGGAATTGCGAGCACGTCAAGCTTATAGATCTTCCAGAACTCGCTCGCTTCCGTCATCGCCGTGCCCGTCATACCGCCGATCTTGTCGTAGAGCTTGAAGAAGTTCTGCAACGTAATCGTCGCGAGCGTCCGGTTTTCCTGTTTAACCTCGACGTGCTCCTTCGCTTCGACCGCCTGATGCAGTCCGTCGCTCCAGGTTCGTCCTTCCATGAGACGTCCGGTAAAATCGTCCACAATCACGATCTCGCCGTTCTTAATGACGTAATTGACGTCTCTCTTATAAAGATAGTGCGCCTTGAGCGCGTTGTCGATGAGGTGAGGCCAGTGCATATTGCCTACCGTGTAGAAGCTCTCTACTCCGGCAAGATGTTCGGCGCGGCGGACCCCCTCGTCCGTAAGATTCGTCGTATGGTCCTTTTCATCGACGTTGAAGTCCACGTCCTTAACGAGCTGGACCGCAATCGCGTCCGCGGCTCGGTACTTGGAGACGTCGTCATGCGCGGAGCCCGCTATAATCAACGGGGTACGCGCTTCGTCGATGAGGATGTTGTCGACTTCGTCGATAATCGCGTAGTGCAGGAGCCCCTGAGACTGCTGAACGTCCGGCGGGAAATTGGAGTCGCCGCGACGCGCATACCGCATATTGTCGCGCAAATAGTCAAAGCCATACTCGTTATTCGTACCGTAGGTCACGTCGCATGAATACGCGTATTGGCGATCGGCGGTCGACATATTGCTCTGAATCGAGCCGACGGACATTCCCAGCGCCATGTACACGGGCCCCATCCATTCCATGTCGCGGCGAGCCAGATAATCGTTAACGGTCACGACGTGAACGCCCTTGCCTTCGAGCGCGTTCAGATAGGCCGGGAGCGTAGCGACGAGGGTTTTTCCTTCGCCCGTCATCATTTCGGCGATCTTGCCTTCGTGAAGCGCCATGCCGCCAATGAGCTGAACGTCGTAATGTCGCAACCCAATCGTTCTGCGACTGGCTTCGCGGCATACGGCAAACGCTTCGACGAGGATATCGTCAAGCGTTTCGCCTGCGGCCAGGCGTTTACGGAAGAATTCCGTCTGACCACGCAATTCTTCGTCGGTCATCGCCTGATATTTGGGTTCCAACTCGTTGATCGCCTGAACGCGAGGCATGATCTTCTTGAGTTCACGCTCGTTGTTTGAGCCAAACATCGAGGTGACTTTATTTTCGATCCAGCGCGAAATACCGCCAAAAAAATCGCTCACGCCGTCAAGGGATTCCTGAATATCCATAGTAATCCGCTTTAATCTCTAATGGTTTACTCTTTCCAGACTCTGCTCGATCAATCAAAAAGAGAGAATCTGGGTTATTTTATAGGGTTTTCCCGTATCGGTCAAGACGAGAATAAAACAGGACTAAACGATATTTCAACGAATAAATAGAAAAGGAGCGCGAGCCCAAAGGACCGCGCTCCCTAAAAGATTAAAGACGCTTGAGAGTTACGCGCGACATGGCGTCGCGCGCGTCATGCAAGTCACAGGATCCTGTCAAAGGCTCCAGTCAACGGCGGAGAGATCGAAGTCAAGATCTTCGTCAATATCAAACTCGTCGTTGGCTTTGTAATCGCGCTTGACATTAACCTGATCCGCGGCGACGATCGTGTAGAGATTATCGCCGTCGACGTCCATCGTCACGACCTCGCCGTACGCGGCAAACGCGTTGTCACGCGCCGTATTGTGCAGCGTGGCAGACAACGTCGACTTAAGCGTCTCGTCTTCCGCTCCGTAAACCTTGACGTTCGAGAAGCCGGTAAGCTTCGTGGTCGCCGAGGCGCTCGTCAGAACGGCGGCGTTCGCCGCGCCGTCGAACGCGTTGGCGCCCGCGACGGCGTTGAGCGTCGCCACGTCGGCGCCGCCGCGGCCGTCGAACGTCGTGTTCGCAAAGCCGGTCGTGGCAAGCGTCGAACCGGTCGAGAAGGTCGTTCTGGAACCGCTGGCGTCAGAGACGTAAGAGTCGGCGCCCTTCGTGCCGAACAGGTTCGCCGTCGCGGCCGCTTGAGCCGCAACTTCCGCTGATTCGAATCCAACCGCGGCGATCGTGCCGGACGGCGTCGTCGCGACAATCGCGCCGTCGGTCGCGTTAAGCGTCTTAACGCCCCGGATTGCGGCAGCGTCGAAACCGTCGCCCGCCATAGCGCGAACAAGCGCAAAGTTGGTCGCTTCGAAGTCGAACGCCGCGCCGACATAACTCACGCTGGCGCCGTCCACGACGAGCGTGTCGTCGCTGTCAGAACCGGTGAGAACGATCTGCGCTTTGCCTGCGCCGTCGGCGACGACAGACGCGAACCCTTCGGCGGTAAAGGCAAAACCGCTGGCCGTGAACGTCGTGGAACCAGGAGCAAGCGAGACGAAATCAGTCGTCGATTTGGCGCTGAGCGAAACCGCGCCAAGATTTCCGCTGACGGCGACGCTTTCGAAGCCGGTCGCTATCAGGTTCTTCGCCGCGTTAAACGTCAGCTTGTCGGCGGAAACGTCTATGTTCTCGCCTGCCTGACCAGTGTAAACGATCGTGTCGGTTCCCTTGCCGCCGTCGACGACGACCGCCTTGGCTCTCGACGGAATTCCAACTTTTCGACCGTTGAGCTTAACTGTAAGAACGCCGGACGCGTCTGTCGTGACGACAATGGAGTCGTCGCCGTCCGTTCCGGAAACGTAATAGACCTCGCCGCTGCTCGTCGAGGACGCGACGTTCGCAGACGGCAGCTCGGCGACGACGCCAATCGGACGATAGAAACCGTCCGCGGCCGTCATGGACTCGTCTGACGCGTAGCGGTCCGAAACGGCGACGAGCGTCGAGTCGGCGTACGACGTTCCGTTCGTCGTCTCGTAATTCTTGATCGGAACAACCCTCGGCTCGACGAGCGCGTCGGCGCCTGCCGTTACGCCGTTCGTCACGTACTTGAAGAAGACGCGATAAGGTCCAAGGTACGACGTCTCCGTGGTTCCGGTTCCGTTGTTGTTGTTATTATTATTATCCGTGCCCGTATTGTTGTTATTATTCGTGCCGGTAGCGCTCTCATCTTCGATCTGAACACCGGCGTCTACATTGGGGCCAGCCCATGCGACGACGAAGCGCGGAACCTTGACGCCATCTGATCCGTCGGTCCAGTCAAAGACGGCGACCGACGGCGCGAACTGGTCGCCTGCCGTTATCGAGTTGACGACGAATTCGCCTTCGTCGAGCGCAAGCGTCTGACCCGGCGTCTTCTTGACTGCGACCTGGATCTGTTCGCCCTGAGGAGTCGTAATCGTCTCATAGACCGTGCCCATGATGTAAACCGGGTAGCCCGCATAGTTGAAGACACGGCCCGCGACGCCAAAGTCGTGGAGATCCGTCTTACCGCCCGGGTTGTAGTTGTACTCCTCGTCGTCATAGGATTCCCAAACGATCACAACGCCGTCGTCATTGCAGGCGACGTCAGGCGCGCTCTGAACATTCTTGACGTAGCAGTTGACGATAACTTCGTTGGTCGTGCCCATGAAGGACATTGGCTTGCCGTATTTGTCAAATCGTCGGCAATAGATATCCGAGCCGTTGGCGCGAATCTGGTCGGACGCCCAAACGATGTAGAATTCGCCGGTTTTCTGATTCGTCGCAATCTGCGGAGTCCACTGACCAAAGATCTTCGTCTGATTGACGAGGGTCGCGTTTGACGTCGTGGCGCCATAGTAACTGCCGCTATAGCTCGTCGCGGAGATGACCTTCTGATAAATATCGAAGGTTCTCGTCTGCGTGTTGTACATTTCCCATACGCAAACGTACTGGATCTGTCCGTCGACGTAGTTAGTCGCGACGTCGAATTCCTGAACAGAGTAACCGTCAATCTGGCTCTGAATCTTGAACGCGGTTCCCTTGGCGTTGCCGTTGAGGTCGTAGAAGCGGCCATAAAGTTCGTCCGCCGTCGTATTGTCGTCTTTCGAAGCCTGAACCCAGGTGATAAGAACGAGCTTTGTCGCCTCGTTGATCGTAACGTCGACGTCCCAGCAACGAACGCCCTTGGAGCCCGCAACCTGAACCTGATTCTTCTGTCGCTGACCGCCAGGATAGAAGCGAGCGCAAACGCCGTCGAGCGCTTCGGCGCTCTCGCCAACCCACGCAATCACGTAGCTGCCCTCTTCGGTAAGCGCGATATCAGGATGGCTCTGATTGCCCTCGGAGTAAGGATTGACACGCTCTTCAACGCCCGCGGAACTGCCGTCGGCGTTGTACTGATGCATGACGATATCGGACTGAATACGGTAAACGGTTCCGTCAAGCACGACCGTCTCGTAATAGCCGTAGAGGCCTGAGCCAGTTGTGGAGTTGTTATTGTTGTTGTTATTATTATTGTTGTTGTTGTTATTGTTATTATTGTTGTTGTTATTGTTGTTGTTAGTCGTGCCGCCGATCTCGTAGAGAACCTGCTGCTCCGTAACGATGATGAATCCTTCAGAGTTGGAAACCACAACCGGCTTGCCTTCTCCTCCGTATTCTCCCGTGAAAGCTTCCGTGTCCGTCGTAGGAACGTATTCTTCGGACGAGACCGAAGCGACTCCGATGTTAAACGAGACGGAGAAGGAACCGCCCGATTCGCCGTTATAATCGCCGTCGAGGCGGTTCTTGCCGCTCGCGTCGGTTACCATGTCGGACAGCGTCAGAATGTAGGAGCCGTCCGGGAGCGTGTCCCTGAAGAGGATCACGAGTTCATACGTATTCGTACGGGAAGCTGGATCTGCGACTGTCGTGTAACCTATCTTGGCGATCTCTTCCGGAGTAAGTCCCTGGTTGCGCAGATAATCCTCAACCTGAGTCGACGCGTTGTATCCATAAAGGATATCGTAGATAAACGTTGAGGTAACGTCCTTGCCGTTAAGGGTCAAAGTCCAGTCGTTATAATCAATGACGCTCTTGACGTTCCTGTTTTCAAGGTTCGGATTGTCAAGGTAGCTATAGACGCCATTGTAGTCCCTGTCAGACGCAAACGTATCGTTCTTAACGTCTTCGTTCATCTGCGCGGTAAACATGTACTCGTTGAAGGAGTAGACGAGCGAGGTCGGTCCGTGACCGGACGCAAACGTCACGCTGTTGGAGTACAGGGAAACCTGATCGATTTGGCCTGCCGCGCTGGAATAGACCGCGTTTGCTCGCGTTACGTAAGGAGGCGTTGAATCGCTCGGCAACGCGATGGCGCGCATGCAGACGATCGATTCGATATTGTCCATCGGATGAGACAGGTCGGACCATACAAAGACCATATCGCCGTTGGAATCTACCGCAACAGAGCCGCCGAGCTGATCGCCGTCTTCCACGGCGTTGAGGTAATTAAGCTTCGTAACGCGGAACTCTTCGCCATTCTCGGTGATATCGTAGCTCGTCACGTAGCTAACCGTCGTCGCGGTGGTCGAAGACGAGTCCGTCCCGCCGCCCGTGGTCGTCGACGTGTAGATCGTCTCAATGTCCTTGTCGAGCGTGTAACGACGCGCAAAGATTCCGTAGTTATCGGCAAGGTCTGAATTCTTGTCGCTGGACGGATCCTGATAGCTCTCGTACGTCACGACAAAGGAGTCGTTCGTGGACATCGCAACCTGCGAATGAATCTGGTCGTTCGCCGTGTATTGGTTGACCTGGAAAACCTTGGAACCAATGATATCGACGATTTCTTCGTTATCCACCGTCGCGACCGTTTCCGTCGCTACAAAGGCGCGCATGAATACGCCGCCAAGACCGTAATTCGACGAACCCGTCTGAGCGTCCCCGTTGCCGTCCTGATTGTAACCGGTCCAGGTCACGACAAAGGAGCCTCCTGAACCCATCGAAACGCTCGACCAGATCTGGTTGCCCTGCTGCCAGAAGTCGTTCGTAACTACCGCCGCGGCGTCCGTGTCCGTGCCGCCGCCCGTCCCGGTATCGTCGGTCGGCAAAACCGAAATCATGACCGACTGATCCGTATTGACGAGGAATTCGTTGCCCAGACCGCTGAGGATCACGGAATTGATCCAGTCGACATAGGAGGATACGCGAACGTCAACCTGATAGTTGCCGGGACCGAAGGAATCGTCGCCGTCGAAGTCGGAGCCATACGAGCAAACGCCCGCGATCTGACCGTTGATGAAGGACGG
>CACYBR010000501.1 GCA_902772705.1 uncultured Planctomycetota bacterium | reverse complement strand
CCACGACGCGGAATGGCTCGACTTCAATTTCCGCCAGAACGGTCACAATATCGAGTATGATTCCTACAAGGGAACAGTCGCCGATTACGATCGCACGCCGATCAAGCCCGTGATCGACGGCGAGCCGGTCTACGAGGATCATCCGATCAGCTTTGATCCTGATCATCGAGGTCACACGCTGGCGGCCGACGTGCGCAAAGCGTTCTATTGGGACGTCTTTAACGGGGCGGCGGGTCATACTTACGGTCATCATTCGGTCTGGCAGTTCTATGATTCCAAGGTTAAGGACCGCGAGCCAGTCAATCGTCCGCTCATGTCCTGGCAGGAGGCGATTCGTCGCCCCGGCGCGGAGCAGATGGGCTATGCCAAACGTCTGATGGAGTCTCGACCCGGTCTTACGAGGATTCCCGACCCGACGCTCATTTGCGACGACGAGTACGCGAGCGCCGTTCCCGGCGTCGGAACACGGCGGTTCGTCGCGACTCGCGACCTTGAGGGAAGCTACGCGTTTATCTATCTTCCCGTCGGACGCGCCGTAACCGTCAATACGAGTTTGCTCAGCGCGGAACGACTCAGGGTCTTCTGGTTCGATC
This sequence comes from uncultured Planctomycetota bacterium, assembly GCA_902772705.1. Lineage (GTDB taxonomy): Bacteria > Planctomycetota > Planctomycetia > Pirellulales > Thermoguttaceae > RUG369. The sequence goes on along the minus strand of CACYBR010000501.1, from coordinate 6,183 downwards.
CCGTCGACGGCGACTCGTATTTCGAAGATATCGTCGAAAATACCGGCAAACAGACCTTTACGCCCCCGTTTGAGGGAGAGCTCAAAGACTGGGTCCTCGTGCTTGACGATCCCCAAAAGAATTATTCCGATCCCGGCTCGTACCGACATTCTGTCAGAACGAGAACGATCGTGTTGCCAGCCGGCGTTCGTCCGCCGCTTCTTCCGCCGCTTCCGATCATCCGCAGAATCCGCTGAGCTGGAAACAACGCCGGCTGACGACGGTCGGTCGCGCATGAAATAGTCGCGTTTTCACGGCGCGACGTCAGGACTCCTGTCGACGAGGGAGCCGTCTGACGTCGCGCCGTCGCTTTTCCGGGGATCTCTTTCCGAAACGTGCGCCTGCCGCGATCCTGTCAGGGATTGAAAGGCGAATGGCGTCGTTTTTTCTTAAATATTTATTTGGCGTTCGAGAAACGAAGCCTATAATATGCGTCGACGTCGTGTCCGCGTCTTCGCGGCGCCGCGCCGGTTGACGCTCGCCGCTGGAGATACGACGTTTTTTTCGAAACGACAGACGCGACCTCCCCGCTCTGGATGACCGGTCCTTCCCGGTCCTTTTTTGACGATAGTCACGCAACGTCTTTTCTCTTGTCTGATTATAGACGGACGTCCGACTATTCGTTCGGCGTTTTCGCGCAGGCTACTCTATTTCTTGAGCGCTCGCCAGCGGGCGCCGGCGAGCGACGCGATCGACGCCGAAGCCTCGCCTGTTCAGGGACCGCAATTCGCGCAAGAGCGGGACAATATGTTGAAAGAGCCAGTTTTTGATAAGGAAGAAAAAATGAAAAACGACTATAGAATCAATCAAAACGTAAGCGTCGGATGGCGCGAAACTTACGACGGAATTGAGATCGTGTCCTGCGTGGGCGCGACCGCTGAACTGACGCTTCCGGACACGATCGACGGTCGAAAGGTCGTCGCGATCGGAGACGGCGCGTTCTGCGCCAACACGACGCTTACGCGCGTGACGTTGCCGCAATATGCGACGCGAATTGAAGCGGAAAGCTTCAAAGACTGCGCGAACCTCCGCGCGGTCGTTATGCCGAAAGGTCTCAAAACGATCGGATATCAAGCGTTTGCGGGCTGCGTGAACCTCGCGTCGCCGTCGTTTCCGCCGGGTTTGGAATATCTCGCGACGGACGCGTTCCGAGGCTGCGCAAGGATCAGGACCGTGATTCTTCCCGGGTCGCTCAGGGCGATCGGCGCCTGCTCGTTTGAGGGCTGCGTCAGGCTGAGATTCGTCATGATCTTCTCGCGGGAGACTTCGATTGGCAACCGCGCGTTCGAAAACTGCCGGAACCTCCATATCGTTCGGTTTTCTGCGGATCCACGAACCGTCGGCGACTGGGCGTTTGCGGGCTGCGACAAGCTCTGCGACCGACGTCTGAAGAAACTCGACGCGCGTCGGTTCCGGTTTTGCGCGGCGAGTACGACGTCGTTTGCCGTCTGCGACGACGCGTTCGCGTAACTCTTCGCGTTCTCGGTAGAATCGGAACCGCCATGAGCGAGTCTCGACGCGCGAAGCGTCGGGACGCGTTTGTAACTTGATATTACGCCGATTTGCGTTAAACTGGAATCGTCGTGACGCCGAGCGTCGCGGCGTAAATTTTCATCCTTGGGCTATCTACGCGCCCTCGTAACATATGGAGCTTTTGATGAAGAAACGAGTCGCATATAAGAAAGAATCGGCGTTTTGTGCAATTGGGCTTGCATTCTTGGTTCTTAGCGCGGTCGCGCCCTTCGCGTATAGCTTGGAGTTAGATCCTGCGCAATGGCAGGATTCGAGCGAGCGCAAGGCGGGAACCCGGCAGACGATTAAGATCGGAGAAGAGAATTACGGTTTTGTGTGGATTCCCGCCGGGGAGTTTGACATGGGGAGCCCGGAGTCGGAAGTTCTGCGCAATTCCGGCGAAAAACAAATCCACGTGAAGCTGACGCGTGGGTTCTGGATGCTCGAGACCGAAGTGACGCAGGCGCTCTATCACGAGGTCACAGGGACAAACCCAAGCTATAACAATAATCCGGCGACGCCCGTTGAACGCGTAACCTATGACGACGTCGTGAAGTTCTGCCAAGAGCTTACGGAGCGTCTTCCTGAGGGGCTGACGGCGGACCTTCCGACGGAAGCGGAATGGGAATACGCTTGTCGCGCAGGCACGACGACGACGTATAACTGGGGCGATCAGTCCGATCCCACCAAGGCGAACGTGGGCGAAAGTAAAAAAGGCGGCGCCACGCCGCCGAAGAGCTATCCGGCAAACGCCTGGGGACTCTACGACATGCATGGGAACGTCTCGGAATGGGTTCGGGATTGGCGCGCCGAAAGTTACGTCGACGAGTATGGTTCGGAAACGGTCGTCGATCCCAAAGGACCGAAAGAGGGCGTAGACCGCGTGACGCGCGGCGGCAGTTGGGGCGTTTACGCGCTTGTCTGTCGCTCCGCATACCGCTACTGGCGCGTCCCGAACGACAGCGAAAACGATCTTGGCGCACGGATTGTTCTGCGTCCTCGTGCTGTAGACAGTCCGACGGGAATTTCCCACGTCGTTCTGATTGGCGTCGACGGCGGCGGCGCGTTCTTTCGAGAGGCCGACACGCCAAATCTCGATAAAATTTTTGCCGACGGCGCCGTTACTTATAGTTGCCTGTGCGAAAATCCGACGATTAGCGCGGAAAACTGGGGGGCGATACTTCACGGGGTTAAGCGCGAAGTTCATGGACTCACGAACGGACTCGCCTATTCCACGCCGTATCCCGACGACAGCGCGTATCCTTCGGTCTTTCGGGTAATCCGCGAGAATATGCCCGACGCGAAGCTGGCGTCGATTTGCAGTTGGAATCCCATCAATATCGGCGTTATCGAGAATGGAATCGGCGTTTTTAAAGACAAGGTTCCCGACGACGACGCGGCGGTGACGGATAAGGTCTGCGAGTATCTCGAAACGAACCAGCCGACGTTGCTTTACGTTCACTATAACGAAGTCGACGAAGCGGGGCACGGACATGGTTTTGGCGGCAAAGAGCACCTTGCGCGGCTCCATGCGACCGACGGGTATATCCAAAAGATTTACGAATCGGCGAAGAAGAACGGCATGCTTGAATCGACGCTCTTTATCGTTACGGCGGATCACGGCGGACACGAGAGGAGCCACGGCGGGTGGACCGACGAGGAAAAATACGTTATGTTCGCGGCGACGGGACCGAGCGTCGAAAAAGGCGAAATTGGCGAGATGGAGAATCGCGATATGGCGGGCATAATCCTTTACGCGCTTGGACTCGGCGACAAACAGCCCGAAACTTGGACTTCGCGCGTTCCTTCCGGACTCTTTAAAGGCGTCGAAGCGAAAGAACGTCCCGTCTACGGCGACAGTCAGCGCTAAGAACGTTGCGAGCGCGCGTCGATCTCGATTCCAAAGTCCGGCGTCGACGCGCCCTCGTTCCCCGGCATGGAACGTATCCGCTTTTTGACGGCAACGCGGCTCCTTCCGCGTCCTGCGAACGTTTTCCCTCGAGAGACGTGGTCCGTATCAACCCCGGCGTCTTCCGACGTTTCGCCTGAAACGACGTCGTTTGCCGAGCGCTCCGCCTGGCGTCGTCACAAGGGCGATCGCCGTTCTGACGCAAAGAATCGCGCCGAAAGGTTTGGGGAGCGCTTGGTAAATTTCGCGCCGACGGGAATTGGTCACGCTCTTTTAATCGGAAGCCTGACGACGGTCTTTATCTTTTCCGGGGGAACTCGGCGGGGATCGCTCAGGTATATTTCGTGGTGCGTTCTTTGTTCCGTGAGGTCCAGAACGTATCCGCGACTCTCAATGTATTCGCGCATTAACGCTGCCGTGGCAGGTTCTTCGTCGTAAGGGCCGACGTGCATGCACTGGACGCATTCGCCCTCGCTGAGGGTTAAGAACTCGACTTTGGAAAAATCCCTTTTCTTTTTTCTCGTCGCCTCCTGAACGGCCCAGTCAAAATCGGCTTTGGCGACAAAATCAGGCAGACGAACGGCGGAAATCCCCTGAAATCGTTCTTTATGATCGTAATCGATCTCTGTGGCTCCGTCCTGTCGCCAGAAACCTTCCAGCGGCGGAACGACAAAGTCGAAGTAGCCGGCGATTCGACGGCTTCCCATCTTGCTCATCTTGATGGTAAACGCGATTCCATAAAGCAGCTCGATGGACTGTTGATATTCGCCGCCTTCAAGGTTCGGATCGCCCTTGACGCGCGCTGCGAGATAATTCATGCGCGGCACGTTGACGACGCCCGGTTTTTTTTCTGGCATATAGAACTCTTTGAATTCTTTTTTGAAATCAAACGCCATATTGGTCGCCTCGCAAATTTAAAACGCCGCGAGCGTTGACTCTGGATTCGGCGAAATTACGGAAGGTTCTTAAAACGCGCGCAGGGAGCGTTCATAACGACAGGAGCATGATTCGGCGACGGCGCGCTAACGAACGTCGTTTTCAGAATCTTCAAACCCGCAGAATTCTCTCCACTCCTCGAGAGTTTCGGGGAGTTTGTCAAGTCTCCAGGTTCGGCGCTCTGCGTCTACATAGAACAAATACGGATCCTTCAGGAGCTTAACTTTTCCGGAAGCCAGTTCTTTCCATGAAACGTCGTACGGCTTGGTCCAAAGAACGGAATCTTCCGGATCGACAAGAACCAGATACGCCTTTTTTTTGTCCTTTTCGTCTAACGTTCCTTTTTTGATCTTCTCGTGCGTTTCTCTGATCCTGACCAGACACGTCGTCGCTACGGTTTCGCCATTAAAATCGTCAGGATGGAAGTAGCAAGGGGGTTTCCATTTCGCGGCTTCGAGATTCTCCGGATCGTTCCATGGCTTTGAGACGTCGATTGGGATTCCGGGGGGATTGTCTTCGTCGTCGTAAAACCCTTCCTGCCGGAGCGTTTCGGAGAAAGCGACGCGCCAGCTCAAGATAGGAGTCCCGGCCTCGTCGACAATATCGTCGGGCAGATTGTCCGGAAAACCAAATGAAAACCAGCTGAGTAAATTACGGAGAGCAAAGATAAGGAGCCCTCGGCGCGACGTGCGCACATAGTCGCGAAAAGCGACGACAAAACACAGAATGTGCAAAATAAACAGCGCGCCGACGAAGACAAGAACCTTTCGCCTGGAAAAAATGCGTTTCATAAAAACGCCTCCATGATGGATATTGCGGAATTTTAAAAAAAGCGAAAACGGCTGTCAACGACCGCTCCCTGCATTGTAATGATATGTGAACCGGATTCAAGCGTTGGGCGGTTGTCGTCAACCGAACTCGTCGGCGAACGAACGTTTTCCCGTCGTGGCGAAGCGGCGTCTTTACAGAGTCGTCCTGCTGTTGATTGTGAGATTGAAAAAGATGTAATAATGGTATTATATGTTGAACAGACGGCGGGCAGTTCTTCCACGCGCGCCGATACAGGCTGAACTTTCCTCAGTTTTTCATAATAGGGGCCCTTGTCAAGGATAACAAGCAGGTTCATTGTTGTTCAAATGGTTTATCAGGAAGAGGAGTTGGGAGCAGAACGTAATCAATACTCCATCGACTGGAAGTTTCGTAGGACTTCAGGTCCGGGCAAATTATTCGTCATATCTTTTATTGCGTTTTCAGGTTTAACTCTGAATGGGACGTTGAATGAACCATCGTTTGTTCATTTCCAAAGAGGAACGACAACTTGTTTCGTTCTATACGGTTACAGGAATTCTATCTATAAGCAGATAGCGCACATGAAGAATTCGTGACGCCCGGCGACAAAGTTCAATACGACTAGTAGCCAGAGTGACGGTCTATAATTTGCCGACAGAGACATAACTAACAGGACAATGGGAACGGCAAGTATCGTATAGAATGCATGTGCAAAATGAAAATCAAAAAGACCGTTTAAAACTATCCCTCCTAAGAATTTAAAAATTAATTCTTCTGGCAACACGCATAGACATATCGCAATGTTTCCCCCAAAAACAAAGTACGGTATTCTGGATATGAAAGCCTTTATGTTTGTTTTAGCAATCTTATCGTTTGTTTTCGGCGCTTCCCAGGGATTTTGCATTCATTTGCCTCTATAAACCAAACTCAATGAAAAGTAACAACTCCAGATGCAAAGAACCCGCTCGACGTAGTAGCATCCTTAAACATACCCATTG
>CACYBR010000500.1 GCA_902772705.1 uncultured Planctomycetota bacterium | reverse complement strand
TTCGCGTGACAGGTCATCGTGTCGTCCTTTGACGCCATGAGCGAGCGTTCATTTCTGGAGAGCGAGATTGAGAAATTCCGCACGGGTCGACGCCCTTGAACGGAAGGTGCCCTTCATAGCCGAAGTCACGCAGTATGACCCCGGTTTGCGAACGCCGCGGAGCGTCATGCAGGCGTGACTCGCCTCGACCACAACGCCAACGCCTTGCGCTTCGAGTTCGCTCATGAGCAGGTCGGCGATCGTCTCGGTCATTCGTTCCTGAAGCTGGGGCCGTCGCGAAACAGTCTCAACGACGCGCGCCAGCTTGCTCAAACCGACGACTCGTCCCTTGGGAATGTAGCCAATATGAACCTTGCCGATGAAGGGCAGAAGGTGGTGCTCGCACATCGAGTGAAACTCAATGTCTTTGACGATAACCATCGAGTCGTATTTTTCCGTAAAGAACTTACGCAGATATACCGCAGGATCCTGACGCAGTCCCTGAAAGAGTTCGGCGTACATACGCGCGACGCGCTGAGGCGTTTCGACCAGTCCCTCGCGATCGGGATTCTCGCCGATCGCCAGCAGGATCTCTCGAACAGCGCGTTCAATTCTGGGCTGGTCGACTTCAAATTCTTCGTTGAGCGCGGGAAAACCGTCTTCGTCAAAAACCGGGCTGTCTTGCATCAGAATTTCTCCAGGTTCGATTCAATAAAACGCGCCAGAACGGCAGGATCGTTACGCTCGACCAACGCGTTGACGCGCTCCTCCGGGATCTTGAGATTTCTTAACGCCAGAACGATGCGCTTCCAGACCGATTCGCGCTTCTTGACGGTCTCGGCGAGATAGAGCTCGGTCACAAGTTCGCTGAGCTTCTGACGCATGATCTCCGGCTTGTTCTCATAATAACGCTTGATGATCTTATCTTGATAGGGAGAGCGATCCATGGAACCAATCTGTGCAACTAAAAGCCTGCGCGCGATGTTATAACGCCTGATCCGACGTCCCTGACTCGCGCAAAAGCGGGAAAAACTCAGTGATGCGTTTCGCCTGATTATAGAGAACCCCCTCGCTTTGGGAAGTAGGGGCGCGCTACATATCGCGACGTTTAACGCGGTTGACCACGCCTCAAAAAGACGTGATTTGAAAATTCGCCCCTTGTCAGAGCGCTTTCTGGGCATAGAATAGAATTGAATCTTTATGCCGGAACCATATGCGCCAGAATGCAGGGCGCCCGTGAGCAGTCTGCGAGCGGCGACGCGACGGGGCCAAACGAGCCGGCGCGACTATCAGAGGTGTGTGTCATCATGCAGGAACGTGAACAAAAGAACAAAGAAGAAGCGATTCAGCTGACCGGAACCGTTACGGAAGAGGTTCGCGGAGCTTTTCGCGTTAAGATCGACGACATGGAACATTACGTTCTCTGCCGTTTGGCTGGCAAGATGCGTAAATTCAAGATCCGAGTCGTTCCAGGCGATCGCGTTACCGTCGAAATCAGCCCTTACGACATGGAACGCGGGCGTATCACCTTCCGCGAACGTTGATATTAACGAACGCGCAAATTTCGATCGACCTTCCGTTTTGCCAAACTCCCGTCGCGTTGCGTCCCTGTTTCAGGACCGCGCGGCGGGAGTTTTTTATTCTTTGCGTTCCCTTTGCTCGTCGCGGCAAATACGTATTGACGGAATTTCCTATATTCCTTATCGTGGAACGGGAGCGAGTAACGCTCTGTTTTATGAATCGATAAGGACGTATGATGAGAACAATAACGACTGTCATGTTGATGCTTGCGGCGCTCTTCGCGTCGGGCTGCTCCAAGAAGGTCCCGAACGATCCCTATCGGGAACAACAGCTCAAAGTTCTCATGAATAAAGGACGACTGATTCAGGACCTGGCGCGGCCCGCCAACGTCAACGCGGCGAAAATCGAAGGCGCGACGCTGGTTCGTGGGCTGCGAGGAACCGGCGCCGACGAACCGCCGTCCTCGTATCAACAGCTTGTCCTCAACGACCTGAGTCGCGACGTCGAAAAGAAACGCACCGCCAAGTCGGAAATTGCGTCGCTCAATACGGCGATCGTGCTCCTCGAAACGGTCGTTCCCCCTGGAGCGCGCAAAGGCGACCGACTCGACGCCAAGATTTCGTTGCTCCCAAATTCCGAAGCAACCAGTATCCAGAACGGTTATGTTGAAGACGCGGAAATGTATCAATACATGACCGCAGACGTCGTCCGCCGCGGCTACGTCCTCGGCGTTGCCAACGGTTATGTCACCCTCAATCCTGGCGAGATTGAAAAAGACAGTCCGATTGCATACAAACAGGGCGTTATCATTGGCGGCGTCGTCGTTTCACGCTCGCGTCCAATCTGGCTCGAACTCAAAGAGGAGGAACGTTCCGCCGGCGTCGCGCAACGTGTCGAAGACGTTATTAACAAGCGTTTCAGCTATACGAAGGCGGGATACGCCGGCAAAAGAAAAGTCGCAAAAGCACAGGCGGGCGCGGCGCGCATTAATCTTGAGGTGCCCGACGAATATCGCGACAACGTGATTCGTTATGTTAACGTCGTCTGCGCCATCTCCTTCTATGAAACGTCCGACGAACTCAACGAGCGTATCGATCGCCTCGCCGTGCAGCTGCTCAATCCGGAAACGTCTGAATTCGCGTCGATCCAGCTCGAAGCGATTGGTTCGTCGAACGCTAAAGTCGTCGACGCGATCCGAAAAGGTCTGGACGCGACAGACGACTCGGTCCGCTTCAATTCCGCGATAACCTCGGCCTATTTCGATATTCGCCAGGACCGTCAAAAAACCGCTAAAATTCTCGCCGAATTTGCGCGCGTCAACGCAAAGTACCGACCTGCCGCGCTCGCGACGCTCGGAATCGCCATGAAGAATTCATTTGACGTCGACAGCGAACTGCGAAAGTTGCTTAACGAGCAGAACATCGAAACGCGGTACGGCGCTTTTCGCGCGCTCTGGACGCGCAACCCCTCCGACTACATGATTCAGGGCGAGAATATGGCCGACCAGTTCAGCTATCACTGTCTCAACTGCGGAGGAACGCCATACGTGCACATTACGCAAAGCGTTCGTCCTGAAGTCGTACTCTTCAATTCCGATCAGATCTATCTTCAGGGACAGATCGAAATTGAGGCGAATCCGCGGCTCGTCATCCGCTCCGATGAAAACGACGTCGTCGTTAAGCGTTATGAGGCGAGCGACGGCGTCGACGAACAACGCCGCGTCAGCTACAAGGTCGACGACGTTATCCGCGCAATCGTCGAACTTGGCGGCGCCTATCCCGACGTTGTCTCTTTCCTCACTCAAGCTAAGTCCAAAAAGTTGCTCTACTCTACCGCCGACGGCGGCGTCTCCACTGAATGTCCGCTCGCGATCGACGCGCTTCCGGGCTCAAAGACTGGCGTCTTCAAGAAAGTCAGGGACGTCGAAGCTATCGCCAGACGCGTCGAGGAACTCGAAAAAGCGGAACAAAAGGCTAAAAAGCCTTCGAAGTGGTCCCCGTCAAACTGGTTCAGGAAAAAGGATTCTGATTCCAGCGATTTTGACCTCGAAGAATTCGAAGCGGTTAACGACGAGGAGCTCGAACCCGCGTCTGGCGTCGCCTCCGCGCCTGACGACCCCTCCGAGGAGTTTAGCGTCGACGAAGAATAACGCGACCGTCGTTTAAAAAACAAAGCCCCGACGACTGATCCAAAAGTCGCCGGGGCTTTTTTGTCGGGCTGATATTTCTATCAGACGGAAAGACGATCAATCAGCCTCGTAATTGTCGCCGCTTCGCTCTTGAGCGCCTCCTCCGATCCCGTTTCGGCGGTCTTCGGCTTGACGGCCTCGTCGAGAGGCGCAACGCTCAAACGTCCTTTTACTACCCCGGCCATAACGCCGGTCCCGCCGTTATGCAAAACGTCAATTGCATGACATCCGAGCCGTGTCGCAAGGATGCGGTCAAATGGCGCTGGAACGCCGCCCCGCATAACGTGACCAAGAACGACCGTGCGCATCTCAAAGGGCGAGCCCGCTTCCTTGAGCGCCTTCATGATCGTTTCGGCGCCGCCAAATTCGTCGCCCTCCGCCACTACCATGATGATCGACCGTTTGCCGCGTTCCCTGAACTGACGAAGACTCGTCACGATCGCTGGAATATCCGTCACCGTTTCCGGCGTCGCCACGAGCTCGCAACCGCCCGCGAGCGCTACGTACGCCGCAAGGTCGCCGCAATGCCGTCCCATAACTTCCACGAGAAACATCATGTCGTGACTACCCGCCGTGTCGCGAAGCTTATCGATCGCGTCGACCCCGGTGTGAACCGCCGTGCCAAATCCGATCGTATAATCTGTCCCAAGCAGGTCGTTGTCGATCGTACCCGGAAGTCCGACTATTTGTCCCTCCCAAAGCCGGCCCAGATCTCGCGCCCCGCTGAGCGTTCCGTTGCCGCCTATTGTTATGAGCGCGTCGAACTTATGCTTTCTAAGAATCGAAACCGCCTTCTGGCGTCCTTCTGCCGTCTGAAATTCCAGACAACGGCTACTGTTCAGAAACGAACCGCCGCGGTTGGTGAGCCCGGACACCTCGCGCACCCCGATGAGAGGAATCGCGTCTGGCGACTCGCTCTGCCCCTGGCCCTGCCAGAATTCCTCCTCCAAAAGCCCTCGGTATCCGTGACGAATCCCAACGATCTCGTCCTTGTGCTTGGCGCCGGCTCGAACGATCGCGCGCAAACATGGGTTCATTCCTGGCGCGTCGCCGCCGCTGCATAAAACGCCGATTCTCATTATTGTTTCTCCTGTGCCTGCTTCTAAAACAGAGGCAAACGCCCTGTTAAGAAAACGCTACGCCGATTATACACGTGCTAACGCACATTTCAAGAACTATCGCCTTGTCCGCCTTGACGAGGCGCGTCCACTTCGCTAATATTACCGGCGCTCGACGCAAACGTCGCGCGGTTCTCAATCAAAAGAAGGGAAAGATGGCCAAGGTCGAACCCAAACAATGTTACGTTTGCGGAAAGGAAATCGCAAAACGTGACGAAATCGGACTTAACAAGAAGTTGCTGGGACGCGATACGACGCGATTCTACTGCATCGAGTGTCTCGCCGCCGAATATGACGTCGACGTCGACTTTCTTCTCGAAAAGATCGAACTCTGGAAAGAGCAAGGCTGCGCTCTTTTTTAGTCTCTTCCATCGACAAAAAATCCCGCCGACCATTCGCATGACGCGAACGATTCGACGGGAAAGGATATCTCGTTTGAACGCGTTAAAACCGCAAAAATGAATTCTGCGCGCAGGAACAAACGTCACCTGACAAATTCCGCAATTCTGTCAAACGCGCGTTCCAGCGTTTCCATACTCGCGGCAAAAGACGCGCGGGCATAGCCCTCGCAAAAAAACGCGCTCCCGAAAACAGTCGCAACCTTCTTTTGCTGAAGCAATTCAAGGCACCATTCTTTGTCCGTGTCGACCTGAACTCCGTTGTACTTTCTGCCAAGGAAATTGCTAATGTTCATGAACGCGTAGAAGGCGCCGTCCATTCGTGGCGCGGAAAGACCCGGAATATCTGCGATTCGCTGGGACACATAATCACGACGCTTCGCAAACTCCGCCTTCATCATTTCTACGCAGGTCTGATCCCCTGAAACGCCGGCCAGCGCCGCGTACTGGCTTACGCTACACGGATTCGACGTCTCTTGAGACTGGAGGCTGCCGACCTTTTTGGCGATATTCTCCGGCGCGAGAAGCCAACCGATACGCCAGCCGGTCATCGCGTACGTCTTACTCACTCCGCTAACGACGATTGTGCGATCCTGAAGCCCCTGGCGAACCGTCGGGAAGCTCGAGAACTTCGTATCGCCGTAAATCAGACGCTCGTAAATCTCGTCGGCAATAACGAAAAGGTCCTTTTCAATCACGACGTCGGCGAGCGCCTCAAGCTCGGCTCTTGAATAACAAGAGCCGGTCGGGTTCGAGGGATTGCACAGCAGGAGCATACGCGTTCTGGGCGTAATCGCGGCGCGCAGCGCGTCTGCCGTCAGCTTGAATCCATCCGCTTCCGTCGTCGACACGATTTTGGGAACGGCGCCGGTAAGTCTAATAAGCTCGGCGTAGCTAACCCAGCATGGCGCGGGAAGAATCGCTTCGTCGCCAGGATTAAGAGTACTGAAAAACGCGTTGTGCAGCGAATGCTTCGCGCCGTTGGAAATAACGCACTGCGTCGGCTTGTAGTCCAGCCCAAAGCGGTTGCGATAGTCCGAGACGACCGCCTGTTTGAGCTCGATAATGCCGGTCGCCGGCGTGTAATGAGTATGTCCAGCGTTCATCGCGGCGACCGCCGCGTCGATTATATGCTGGGGAGTTTTGAAGTCCGGCTCGCCGACGCTGAGATTGTAGACCGTATGACCCGCTGCCACAAGCTCCTTCGCTTTCGCGGACGCCGCCAGAGTCGCAGACGGCTCGACAGCCTGGACGATCTTCGAAACTTCAATACTCATTCCTTCAAGCTCCTGTATTATTAGGCTTTATAATGAGAGATTTCTTTTTATGCGCGGCATAGTCGTAAAATCACGGGAATTTCTGTCGCTAAAACCTTATGGCGTAAACGTCGCGAAGGCGTTGAAAACCAGAGCCATTATAACAACGCGGCGGACGACCTCAAGGGGGCAAAAAGAAACGCGCGCGAAAAAATCAACGACTTTTCCACGCGCGTTTTTTGACTCATGAACTTTTGGTCGGCAAGGGTCAGAAACCGGCCGGCGGCGTATAACCCTCCTTGACATAATTTGCCACGATTATGGAATGAAGACCGCCGCGAGGCGTGAATTCTGCCGTAAGTCGCAGGCATCGCGGCTTCATGACAGACGCAAGATCGTCCAGAATATCGTTCGTAAGACGTTCATAGAACACGCCCTCGTTACGATACGACTGGAGGTAGAATTTCAAACTCTTGAGCTCGACGCAAAGCTTATCGGGGATAAACGTGAAGGTCAGCGTCCCATAATCCGGCTGACCGGTTTTGGGACACAACGACGTAAACTCAGGACACACGTGCGTGATGATGTAATCGCGAGTCGGGCAAGGATTCTCGAAAAGCTCAAATATCTCAGGCGAGGGCTTTTTAATAACGTCTGGCATAACTAACCTTTTCTTTCGTAATCTCTAATTCTGGTCTTCAGGAACAGATTCATTCCATATTGAGGATTTCCTGAGCCAACGCGCGGTAATCTTCCGCGCCGTTCGATTTAGGATCATAGTCGAAGATCGACTGACCATAGCTTGGCGCTTCGGCAAGTCTGATATTGCGGCGAATGTTCGTGTCGAAGACAACGACGTTGCTCCATGCGTCCGGACGTCCCTCGTGAAGTCCAAAGAAGTTCTTCACGTCGTTGCGCACGTCGTTCGCAAGCGTGGTGTGTCCGTCGTAAAGACACAGCGCGACTCCGGAAACCCGCAACTTGCTATTGAGTCGTTTGGCGACAAGTTCGATCGTCTCCAGCAGCTTGCTTAGCCCGTGAAGCGCAAGGAAATGCGGTTGAAGCGGAATCACAACCTCTTCGACCGCAACGAGCGCGTTGAGCGTCAGCACGCCCAAAGAAGGCGGACAGTCCACGATAATGTAGTCGAACTCCATATTGTCCTCGGCGATCTTGTCGGCGAGAATCTTCTCGCGTCCCAGAACGCTCGCAAGCTCAAAATCGGCGGCGGCAAGGTCAAGATGCGCGGGAACCAACCAAAGATTATCCTGAACCTGACGGCGAACAGCGTTTAGCGCAACGTCTTTAACGAGCACGTCGTAAACCGAGTCGAACTCGTTTTCAAAGGTCAGCCCGAGGTGAAGCGAGGCATGGGCCTGAGGGTCCAGATCGATAAGCTGGACTTTTTTGCCCGCCGCCGCCAACGCGGCGCTGAGATTTACCGAGGTCGTCGTCTTACCTACGCCGCCCTTTTGATTCATGATCGCAATCGTTCGCATTTTAACCTTCCTTAGTTCGGAATACGTTCCGATCACGACAATGATCGGCTCCGACCGCAGGAGTATACTTCAAAGCGCAAAAACACGCAAGAGCAGCCGCGCAAACGCGCGCGCATAACAACAAAAACCCCGCGCGAACCGCATTAACGCGGAACACGCGGGGCGTTGAGATTGGTTTAATCCGTTTCAACCGTCCCGTCGCGAGGGCGAGACGGCGTCATTCTCATCCCGATCAGAATCAGTTGCAAGCGGGAGCGCAAGGATTGCAAACCGGAACGCAGGGACGGCAGACGTTGACCTGAACAGGAACCTGATAGGTGCAAACGCGCGGGACGCAACGAGTCACGGTGTACGGAACCTTCGTGCAAACGAGTTGATAGCAGCAAACGTTCTTCGTGTACTGAACCGGCTTCATGACGGTCGTGTAGCAGGTGCGGGTGCGGCACTCAGGAACGACCTTGCAGACCTTGTAGTTGACGACCTGGCTGACCTGTTCGGGAACGCAACGCGCGACCTTGTAGCAAACGGTGCGAGTGCAGGTCTGAGGAACGCAACGAGTCACGTTGTAGGTGCAAGTCTTGGTCTCGGGGACGACCTTGCAAACCTTCTTATAGACGGTGCGAGTGCAGGTCTGAGGAACGCAACGGGTCACGTTGTAGGTGCAGACGCGAGTTTCCGGGACGCAACGAACGACGTTGTAGCACACGGTGCGCATACGCTGTTCGGGAACGCAACGGGTCACGTTGTAGGTGCAGGTCTTGGTCTCGGGGACGCATTCGTAAACCTTGCGGACGATCGTGCGGCAACGCTGCTGAGGAACGAGCTTGCAAACGTTGTAGGTGTAGCACTTGGTTTCCGGAACGCAGGTCACGACGTTGTAGCACACGGTGCGCATACGCTGCTCAGGAACGCAACGCGTAACGTTGTAGGTGCAGGTCTTGGTTTCGGGAACGCAACGATAGCAGGTCTTGTTGATCGTGCGGGTGCAGGTCTGAGGCACGCAACGCGTAACGTTGTAGGTGCAAACCTTGGTTTCGGGGACGAGCTTGCAAACGTTGTAGGAAACGGTGCGGGTGCAGGTCTGAGGAACCATGCGGGTGCAAGTAACTTCCTTCATGCAGGTCTGGGGGACCCAAACCTTACGAGTGCAAGTGGTCGGCGGGCACTGGACCGCGCAGATCTTGAAGGTCTGACGAGCGCAGGGGTCGCAGGGGTCGCAGCAAGCGACGCGACGATAGACGACGCGACCGGGGACCGTGTAGGTCTGATCCTGCCAGCAACCAGTCTGGACGGGGACCTGCTTGGTGTAGGTCTGTGGGACCATCGTGGTGTAAGGAACTTCCTTGCAGACGGTTTCGGTCGTCGGACGGCAAACCGTGTAGGTGCGCTGACGCTGCTCGGTGACAGGAACCATGACCGTGTAGTTGATCTGCTGCGGCACGGTGTACGCTTCAAGGCGATTGACCGTGTAAGTGCGGGTCTTCTGCTCGGTAACGGGGACCATAACCGTGTAGGGAACCTGCTTCTGGCACTGCTGAACAACGCGACGGTTGACAGTGTAAGTACCCTGACGCTGCTCGGTGACAGGAACCATGACCGTGTAGTTGACAGTCTGGGGGATTTCCTTGCAGACGAGGCGATTGACGGTGTAGGTGCGAGTCTTCTGCTCGGTAATGGGGACCATGACCGTGTAGGGGACCTGCTTCTGGCACTGTTCAACAACGCGCCTGTTGACGGTGTAAGTAGCCTGACGCTGCTCGACAACCGGCTTCATCACGGTGTAGCACACCTGCTGGGGAATCGTTTCCCAAACGCGCTTGCAGACCGTGTAGGTACGAGTTTTCTGCTCGGTGACCGGCACCATGACCGTGTACGGAACCTGCTTCTGAACGGTTTCGTATACGACCTTGTTGACAGTACGAGTAACGGTCTTCTGGCAATTTTCCCAAACCGTACGGTTGACGGTGTAGGTGATTTGACGCGCTTGTCTTTCCGGAACGTATCTCGTGCAAGTAATCTGACGAGTAACCGGAACCTTCTGCACGGCGTTACGATAGCAGACAACCTGTTCTTTTTCGAAGACGACCTTGCGGCATGTCTTCATGACGGTGTTACACTGCGTGGAGAACTCGCAAGCGCACGGGCGCACAGCCACATAAGAGCATGCGCCGCAGTAAGCGGCCTGAGCTTGCTGCGCAGAGAACGCGGCCAGCACGGCAACCGCGAGGACGACCGCGCTAATAAACTTTTTCATCTCAACCTCCATTAACACTAACGGACTAAACCGTCTCCATCCTTAGTCGTAACGCGTAGCCGAGACGTCGCATGATCACGCGGAGAACGCGTCGATCGGCAAACGAACTCGATCGTCCGGAGACGCAACGGACCGATGGTTGTTCGGTCCGCAAGCCGGACGCGGATAGTCGACGACGTCAGGTCGTCTGAACATAGTCTCCGCGTCAAATTATTCTTTCTTCGCCCTGTATCGGCAAGCGAAACCAAAACTCTTAAAAAAAATTCTGCGACGAGGCAAACTTGATAAAAAGCGCCGTCGAAGCTGACCCAATCGATTTCGCCGTCAAAAAAAGGGGGGGGAACGGACTCACGACTCGTAATAATACGGGAGTACGACTTCGTTGGAGCGTCTGGGGCGTCCGCGCTGGACGCGTCTGGATCCGGACAGTACTCGCGGTATTCCGAACAGGCGACCAAACAGGACGCCACCTCAGACATAACTCATTATAACAAGACAGGCAAGCT
>CACYBR010000499.1 GCA_902772705.1 uncultured Planctomycetota bacterium | reverse complement strand
CGCGTTTTATGATTGTAAAAAGCTTGACGGCGTCGTATTTCCCTCAACCCTTAAAACGATCGAAGTCGGCGCCTTCCATGGTTGCGTCGGTTTGAAGAGTCTTACTCTTCCAGACGGTATGGAGAATCTGGAGGAATACGCATTCAGCAAATGCGAGACCCTCGAAGAAGTGGAATGGTCTGCTGGACTTGAGCGTATCGAAAACGGCCTCTTTTGGGGATGCTATCAATTAAAAGAGATAACGGGGATTGAGAACGTCGTAGAAATTGGCAAAAGCGCGTTTCAGGATTGTGGAACGCTTAGTCAATTTAAATTTCCTATTCTCCTTGAGAGTATTGGGGACGGGGCCTTTTTGGGCTGCCGTGCGCTTGAAGGGTTGAAGTTGCCGCAAGAAAAGCTTAGCGTCATCGGGGAGTATGCCTTTGCCTTGTGCGACTCGATCGAAACGGCGAAGATACCGTCGAATGTTAAGAGACTTGAAGAGTACGTCTTCAGTTTTTGTCACAAGCTTAGGGAAATCACGTTGCACGAGGGGATCGTCCATATCGGAATAGGCTCTTTTCAAGAAGACGTTTGTTTGGAGAAGATTGATTTGCCGGAGAGTCTTGAAGAAATCAACGTATACGCGTTTTACGGGTGTACGAAGCTTAAGGAGATAGAAATTCCTGAAAATGTCAAGCGGCTCTCGGGCGGTTGTTTTGGCAACAATTCAAGCTTGAAAAAGGCGATTCTTCCACGCAATCTTCACACAATTGACATTGGCGCCTTCGCGGGTTGCGACAACCTTCAGGAGTTGGAGCTTCCCGGGGATATAACCTATCTGGGGGCGGACTTCATTCCCGAAACCACAAGCATTGTCGTTCGTGAAGACGATAGTCGTGAAAAAGCTTATAAGACAAAGAAGACCTGTCGAAGCAACAAGGTTCCCTTTACGATCAGGTCGTCGTCGCCTCTCGAACTTCGTTGACGCAGGGTTTCGACTCTGATCAGAACCACGATATGGCAGTGCGCGCGCGTTCACGCGTCGACAGAACGTTTTGGCGCCGCCAACATTGGAACCGCGACGGCGACCGCAGGTTAACAGCGACAGGAGTCGGCCATGTATCATGAAGGAAATTTCGTTCCCGGATGTTTCGTGTCTCTGATTATATTCGCGCTCCTTCTGGTTTTTACGTTTGGCAACGTGGAGCTTGCTTTTGCTGGGACGATAATACTCGTAAGCGTCGGTTTGTTTTTTGTGGCTCGGGAGGAGGCGACCAAGAGTCAAAAAGAACTGGAGGGAAGCGGCTCGCTGTCCGAAGGGTTTTTTGGTTGCAGCGTGCTGATTGGAATTCCCCTTCTTGCTCTGTGTATTGGTATTCTGATTCTGTTTTTTTGGGATTCTTACAGCTCGTGGATTGACTCGTTTATGGAAAGGGCGCTGGGAACGGGCCAGGGGATTTTGGGCGTTGTTATAATCTCGACGCTCTTGTTTACAGGAACTTTCGTGATTCCAAGGATCCTGCCCTGTAAGAAGTCGACCTCTCAATCAACCGACGATGACAGCGAGACCTGAGTGGCGGCGTTTTGCCGAATCACGCGGTTCCTGCCGAGCGACGGCGTTTCTGTCGGCGTAAGGTCGCGAAGCGTTTTTTCGAGTTTCAGACGCAGGAAATCTTCCATAACGCGCCGCCGCAGTTTTCGCACGACTCCCCGCAGTCCCTCTCTGGCGCGTGGCGGAACGTTGTGTATAATGACCAAACGGCGTTTGCGTTTTCAGACGATTATTTTCAGGTCGCGGCAGGCAATCACTAATGGGGTCACAAAGCGGTTTTTCGCCCGTAGGATGTTTAGTTTTATTTTTTATTCTCCTGCTCCTTAGGACGCTTGGACCTGAATTCGTCACTGTCTTAGCATTGATTTTGATAGGGCTCATGGTTCTTTGGAACGTCGGCGCCATTCTTTTTCGTCTCGCGCAGTTCTTTGCTTCGCGCTTTGGGAACGCGGAAATGGCGCCGGCGCTCATGTTTGGAACGATTGCAGGCGCGTTGTTGATTCTTGTTTTGGGAGCGGTCGTTTACGACTCGGTCGTTTCGTCGCTGGGCGCCCTGTGTCGATGGTTCGTCAAGTTGTTCTCATGGCGCGACGGAATGGTCGCGGTCGTCTCCGTTGGCGTTTTGATAGTGGGAGGAATTCTCTGGAGCGTCTTTGCAATCGCTAAAGCCGCTTCGAAGAACAGAGCAGACGAGGAGGAGGAAGAAAAAGAGACGCCAGAGACGAGTCTTTTATGGAACCGGATAGGCGGCGAGATAACGATCGTCGGACTCAACGGCGAGGCGACGGAACTTCGCCTTCCCAACGCGATCGGCGGAACGCCAGTGACGACGATTCGCAACGGATCTTGGAATCATGGCGCGCCGACCGGCGCCTTTGCCGAATGCGACACGCTCGTGAAGGTTGTTTTGCCGTCGGAGCTTAAGCTGCTTGGCAGTTACGCGTTTAAGGGCTGCGATTATCTTTCGACCGTCCTTCTGCCGAAGGGGCTCAAAGAGATAGGACATGGCGCGTTTTATGGTTGCGGGAATCTTGAGCGCGTTCGTCTTCCCGAAGAGCTTGAGCGTCTTCATGGCGGGGCGTTCTGCAACTGCGCGAGTCTTACGCGAGTACGGGTTCCGTCGGGGGTCAAGGTTGTGGAACAACTCGCGTTCTCCGGGTGCGTCAGTCTCAGGCGCGTCGAACTTGCCGAGGGGGTGGAGGCGCTTGGCGAATCGTCGCTGGGTTCCTGCGCGAGTCTGACGAGCGTCACGACGCCTTCAACGCTCAGGCGCATTGACAATTTCGCGTTCAAGGGTTGCGTGGCGCTTTCCGACCTGGAGCTTTCGGAAGGTCTCGAAAAGATTGGCGATGGCGCGTTTTACGGATGCTCCGAGCTGTTAGAAGTCACGTTGCCTTCGACGCTCGTCACGATCGGAGAGCTGGCGTTTCCGTCGGAGACGCGATTCAACGTATACGCCAATACGGAGGGAGAGCGGTGGGCGAAACGCATGGGTCGACCTTTCACGCTTATCACGACGGCGCCGTTGAGAGTCGCGCCAAAGGTTGGCGACGTCGCGTCGGCGCCGAGTCCGGTCTTGTCAGAGCAGACGTCGGCGTTCGTCCGCGCAAGACGCGTCGCGCGTCGCCGCGCGTCTCAGAACTGCCTGACATATTATCCGGACGCGCATTGCGCAATTCGGGGCGTGTTCCATGTTCCCGAAAGCGTCGGCGGCGCGCCGGTCGTGCGGGTAGGAGAGGCGGCGTTCAAGAATAATCTTGGGCTCGTCGGGGTCGTCGTTCCTTACGGCGTTGGCAGGATCGAAAACCACGCGTTTTGCGGATGCGCGGCGCTGCAGCAGGCGTTCATTCCCGAGAGCGTGACGGTCATAGGGGCAAGAGCGTTTGACGAATGCACGCGTCTTCGGACGATCGTCGTCCCACGAAGCGTTGTTCGGATCGACAAGCGTGCGTTTGGACCGTCGACCTGTCTTTGCGTCTACGCGGGGAGCTACGCGGCGTCGTGGGGGAAAGAACACGGACAGCCGACGCGCTTCGTCGCGGAACAGAAAAGACGCGGACGACTGAGGATCGGCAAGAGCGCGTCAAATTCCTGACGCGTTTCCTTCGAGCAGACGCGCAGTCGCGGTTGCGACGCGTGCTGAAATCGCAATAAACGCCGGAGGCGACGCGCTTTTTCGACGATAACCGTCATTTTACGCGCGATCCTTTTGGAGCGCCGCGCGCGTCGGGTATTTTGTTGAAAAGGGGGCGCTTTTTTTCGAAAACTATTGACGCCGCGACCTTCCCGTGGGTATGATATATGGGACAAGCTAGCGTCGCGCCGCGTCCAGAAAGGCGCGAGCGGACGACGCTTCCCTCCGGCCGACGTGCGCACGGCCGCCAACCTTTAGCGAGTAACCAAACGGTAGAGAACCCATGACACACTCCTCTTTTTTCGGACTTCGCGTGAATGAAAGCGTCGTTCGTCGGAGCATTTTAACCGTCGTAACGGCGGCGTGCTGTCTTTTTATGGTCGCGTCGGCGGCCCTAACGCAGGAGTACAAAGAGGCGAATGTCGACGACAGTCTCGCCGGTCAGAAAAGCTCCGTGATCAACAGCGGGGATTCCGCTCAGATTAAAGATTTCCTCCGCAAGTATTATCTTGCGCGCTGGACCGTTCGGAACAATAGTCGCGATCTTGTGAAATACCGTCAGGAGCTTGAGAAGGACGCGACGTCGGTCGCCGGCGCCGCGCAGGCGACGTTCCTTAAGGAAACGGTCGATTGTCTTAACAGCTACGCGGCGTCCGACGCGTGCTATCCAGCGTGTCGTTTCAACGCGGCGCTCGCGATGGGGACCCTCGACGAGGCTGTTGGCGACCGCACGACCGGCGGCGTTCCGTACGCCGGCGCGATTAATCCTCTGGCGACGCTCGTGAATTCCGATAAGAAGCCCTATCCGGATTACGTACGGCTCGCCGCGCTCATCGGTTTGGAACGACACGCTCAGCTTGGCATTAAGGACGAGAAGACGCGCAATAACGTGAAGTCTCTTTTCGTTAAGATTCTTGATCCGAGCTTCGCGGAGAGTAAGGGACTGCGCGCGGACGTTTACGAGTGGTTCCAGGAACTGGCGGTTAGAGGACTGGCCGATTTCAAATCTCCGGAAGGCGTCAAAGGGGGCACGGGCTCGCTCGACCTTTTCAAGCAGCTTATAGACGACAATACGCAGAACTATGACGTTCGTTGCCTCGCCGCGCGAGCGATCGGTCAGATGAACCTGGAGTCGGTGAACAATTACAACTACCTTGAACTCTCGAAATCCCTGATAACGCTTGCGCGCGATTTCTGCGTCGACAATATGGGTTATATCGACGACGAGATCGTCCGCGACACGATCAAGAGCGCGAGCGGCGGCGCGATGGGCGCGGGCGGCATGGG
>CACYBR010000498.1 GCA_902772705.1 uncultured Planctomycetota bacterium | reverse complement strand
GCGCCGTCTTGAGGCGTCGTCGCGTCGAAGATGGCGGCCGCGTCGAGAAGCGTTCGCGCTTCAAGCGATTCAAAGCGTAGCGCGTGTTCACGCGCATTTTGGAAACGACGATAACGCGGCGCCGACTTCTTCTTCATTTTTTCCCCTCTCGAACGCTTCTAAAACGCGTCGTAATCTATTGAAATTCCCTTTCCTAAACGCTTTCGCGCGCCCTCATTATACCGATTTTTTCGCGTTTTTACAACCAGGGAAAAAGACGCGCGCGCGATATTGTTTTTTCAATTTCGATTCGTATTTTGAAAACAGACCTCGTTCGAAGAACAAACGAGGTCTGATATTAGCTTAACGGACGTCTTCTTTGGACGTTACGTTGCGTCGAGGAGCGACGTTCATCGTGGCGAATTCGCAGAAGAGTAGACCCATTCTGACCATCCGTCGCTTGCGAGCGCGCGGACACGGAGACTGTAACCTGCGTAGTTTTCGCCGTTGGGATGAGTCGCGGTAACCGAGACGACGCCGTGGGAAGTCGCGCTTGCGTAAGTGACGCGAGGCAAATTGATCCAGACGGGATAATCGGAGTCGTCGAGGAAGTACTCAATCTGATATGATTCCGCGCCGCCGACGCCGACGAAGTTCATGACGAGTTGGTTCTGATTGTCGACCTGAACCGTGAACGCGGAAGGCGCCTCGACGAGCGCGGGCCTGGCGTATGCGACCGATTGACGATCGCCGTCGGTCGCGACGAGCTTGTACCACGAGAGATTCGCCGCGTCGATGAGCGAGAGTTGGAGCGACGCGCGCGTCGCGCCGGCAATCGGCGCCCAGGTCGATCCGTAGTTGTTCGAAACGTGCCACTGATATTGAGCGTTGGTTCCGGGAATTGTCGTTGCGACGAGCGTGTCGCCGGCGAGGTCGTACGCCTCGTGGTCGAGTTCGAGTCCGAAGTTCGTGTAGGAGAACTCCTGGGCGTCGAGCGTCCACCCCTGCTGGTTGACGGCGACGACCCTGAATTTTCCTTCGAGTCCCGCGTTGAACATGTTGATCGTGTACGTCATTTTTCCGTCGGCGATCGTGGCGTTTCCGGAGGTTACGACGCCGTTTTCGACCGTGATGAGCGCGGCGCGTGCCCAAGCGCCGTCGACGTCCTTGAGGAAACGATACGAGGTCGCGCCGTCGACGAGATTCCAGGTCGTCGCGACGTTGCGGTTGACCGTGTCGTAAGGTCCGGTCTGACCGACGTTGAGCGCGTGTTCGCGGGCCGTGAGCGTCGTTTCGGAGACGGAGGGCGCAGAATTTCCAGTTCCGGTCACGACGACCTTAATCGTCTTGACGCCCATGGGAGGAGTATACTCGAGTTTGTTAGCGGCGTCGGGAATCGCAACGTCGCCGTCGTCGGTCACGACGAACCATGCGACGGAGTACTGAGCCGTGTCGCTGGCGTTGACGGAGACGGAGACGGGCGCGCTTTCGACAAAGGTCGAGGATTGCGTTGAAACGGCGACCGGCGCGAAGAGTCGTTCGGCATAGTCGAGGTTCGCGCCGGAGCTTGCGACGCCGTAGACGCGGAACCCGTACGTCTTGCCGGCGTAGAGGCCGTTGACGGTCGCCGAGACGGTCGTGATCCCTGTCCTGTAACTCGTCCATGTCGCGCCGCCGTCCTTCGAGAGCTGGATCTTGTAGGTTGCCGCGCCGGCGATCGGCGCCCATGTCAGCGTCGCCTGGCGCGTCGCGGCGTTGTAATCGGCGACCGTCGCGCTCGCGGCCGCCTTTGTCTTGACGGCCTTGACGGCGCTGTAGCCGGAATCGAGATAATTCACGCCGTCGCCGAACGCGTAGACGCGGAGCTTATAAGTCGTGTCGGAGAGGAGGTTCGGGACGACGAGCGTCGTGTTGGTCGTCGCCGGCCCGACGGTATAGCTCGTTTCGGTCGAGCTCTTGTACTCGACGACGTACCCGGAAGCGTTGGCGACGGGGTTCCACGCGACCGTGACGGAGTTGGCGGTCGACGTTGTCGTCTTGATGGTCGGGACGTCGAGCTGAACCGGGTCGGCGGCGACCTTCGTCTTGACGGCCTTGACGACGCTGTAGCCGGAATCGAGGTAGTTTACGCCGTCTCCGAGCGCGTAGACGCGGAGCTTATAAGTGGTTTCGGAGGCGAGGTTCGGAATGACGATCGTCGTGTCGGTCGTCGCCGG
>CACYBR010000497.1 GCA_902772705.1 uncultured Planctomycetota bacterium | reverse complement strand
TGGGGGCTCGACACGCAGTCGCTCGACGTGCTCGGTTCCCCTTACCTCATTGCGCACGGATGGGGAACGCCCGTCGCGGACGCGAAAACGACCGTGAAGTTCCGCGCCGCCGGCGAATATCGCGTCTATGCCCGCACGCGCAACTGGGTCTCGCCGTGGACGACGCAGTATGCGCCGGGGCGTTTTCAGATCGCCGTCGACGGCGTCGTTCTGCCGACGGAGTTTGGAACCGTCGCGGGCGGCTGGGCGTGGCAGAAGGGCGACGTCATAACGGTCGCCGCCGACAAACTTGAGGTCGAAGTCGCGCTCCATGATCTGACCGGGTTCGACGGTCGCGTCGACGCGCTCTACTTTGCGCCGAAAGAGGCCGACCACGCGCCGACGAACGATCGCGACGAGCTCGCCGCGCTGCGCCGCGAAGCGCTGGCCCTTCCGGAGAAGCCTCTGGACGCCGGCGACGGCAAGGTCTACGATCTCGTCGTCGTTGGCGGAGGAATCGCCGGCACGTGCGCCGCTGTCGCCGCCGCGAGGCTCGGCGCGTGCGTCGCGCTGGTTCAGGAACGACCCGTGCTTGGCGGCAACGGCAGCTCGGAGGTTCGCGTTCACCTCAACGGCGAGATTAATCAGCGTCCTTACCCGAATCTCGGGAATCTCACCAATCTTATGGGCCCTCATGGAGGCGGCAACGCGCGCGAAGCGGACCACTATAAGGACGCGAAGCGTTTCGATCTGGTCTCTTCGGAAAAGAATATCGATCTCTATCTGAACACGCACGTCAACGGCGCGGAAATCGTCGACGCGAAAGGCGCGACGCGCGTCGTTGATTTTGCTCAGGCGGCGAGCGAGGAGCCGGATCTTCGCCATATCGTGAGCGTTGTCGGCGTGAACGTCGAGACGAACGAGCCGATCCGGTTCGTTGGCAAAACGTTCGCGGACTGCACCGGCGACGGCGCGGTCGGCTATCTTGCCGGCGCGCGCTGGGCCATGGGGCGCGAAGCGAAAGCCGATTACGACGAGCCGAGCGCGCCGGAAGAGCGCGACGCGCTGACGATGGGCTCTTCCGTGCAGTGGAACACCGCGGACGCGGGCGAGCCGACGACGTTCCCTGAGCTCCCGTGGGCGATCCAGTTCTCTCCCGAAACGATCAAGCCGTCGACGCATGGCGACTGGGACTGGGAAGGGGGCATGAACCGCGACCAGATCGTGGATATGGAACGGATTCGCGACAACGGTCTTCGCGCCGCTTACGGGCACTGGTCGTACATGAAGAACCACATGGACGGAGAGTGGGCGGCGAAGGTTAAGAACCTCAAGCTCAACTGGGTCGCGTTCGTCGCGGGCAAACGCGAGTCTCGTCGTTTGCTTGGCGACGTCGTGCTTCGCGAGCAGGATATCGTCGGCGCGAAAGCGTTTGACGACGCGTCGGTTACGACGACGTGGTCGATCGACCTTCATTATCCCGAACCGTCGAACATGAAGAATTTTCCGAACGAGGAATTTCGCGCGATCTGCGACCAGAAACAGATCAAGCCGTATGCGATTCCCTATCGATGCTTCTATTCGAGCAACGTCGACAACCTCTTCATGGCGGGTCGCGATATCAGCGTCACGCACATTGCGCTTGGCACGATTCGCGTGATGCGCACCGGCGGCATGATGGGCGAAGTCGTCGGAATGGCGGCGTCGATCTGCAAGGCGCACGACTGCCTGCCGCGCGACGTCTATCAGTCGCATCTCGACGAGCTCAAGGCGCTTATGGAGAAGGGGGTCGCGCCGCCGACTCCAAGAGCGATTCTTTTGGCTTATAAGGAGCCGGACGCGCCGAATCTCGCGCTCAACGCGCGCGTCGAGGTCTCCAGTCTGTACAAGAAGGCGTCGTATCCCGCGACGAACGTCAACGACGGCAAGTATAACATCAACGACAACGCAGGACGATGGGTCAGCGATCGCGACGACGGACACTGGGTCGATCTGATCTTCGACGAGCCGACGACTATTGACTGCGCCGCTGTCGTCTCCGGTCAGGCGCCGGGCAAAACGCCGCTGCGCGATTTCCATATGCTCTATGAGAAAGACGGCAAGCTCGTCGATCTCCCGGGCGCCGAGGTCGCCGACAACGAGTCGCCGATCGTCGAATTGAAATTCGCCCCCACGACGTCGAAACGATTCCGCTTCGCCGTAACATACACCCCGGAAAGCCTTGCGCGCATTTGGGAAATTATGCTCTATAACACGGGCGAGAAATGACGCGTGTCCGTAGATGAAATGATGAAATAAGCCCCTCCTTTCTGGCGGCTGAACTTTCCTCAGGTTTTCAGTTATAACGACGTTATGAACGCCGATTAACGGGATAATTTCATCGTTTTTTTATGGGAATAGCGCCTTTTAACCTCTGTTTGACGAGACTTGGTAAAAATCTCGCTCGGCAAGTCCCAATTTATGTGTAAATGCCTTCATGGGGTTGTTCCCTTTCATCAGCTGGCGCCGCAGGCTCATGCTGATGAAAGGG
>CACYBR010000496.1 GCA_902772705.1 uncultured Planctomycetota bacterium | reverse complement strand
TCGCTGTCATGCGCGATTTATCGTTTTTCTTTGCGTTGTCCGTATGTCTGCGTTAAGAGCTCAGAACGTTGTCGGCGTTTTGATCGTTCGTCAACGTTCAATAAGACGATAGGAGACGTTTGCTATGTCCGAATTTTCAGATAGTGCAAAACTACTCATTGACAACCAAGAGATCGACCTCGACGTCTACACCGGCGTAGAAGGCGAACGCTCCATTGATATTACTTCGCTCTATAAGGACCATCAATTAACAACCTATGATCCCTCGCTGGGTAATACTGCTATTTGCCGCAGTTCCATAACATACATTGACGGAGAACGAGGCGTCCTTCGTTACCGCGGTATTCCTATCGAGCAATTTGACAGACCAAAGCCAAATTTTATCGAGGTTGCATGGGCGTTGATTTTTGGTCGCTTGCCGGATCAGGAAGAACTGGATCAATTCCGTGAAATTTTGACGAACAATGAACTGTTGCATGAAGGTATGCTGGGACAGTTCATGACGCTTCCTGTCGACGCGCCTCCCATGGCGATTCTGTCTGCGATGATCAGCATGATGGCCTGTTATCACAAGGAATTTCTTCTTCTCGAAGATGAGAAGATTCTCATGGGCGCGGCGGCTCGTCTCATCAGTAAAGTGCGCACGATTGCCGCTTTTACCTACCGTCGTTCGATGGGATTGCCTTTCATTTATCCAGATCCCAATATGCGGTATTGCGCCAATTTTCTTCACATGATGTTCTCGTTGCCTTATAAGCAGTTTGCCGTTTCTGAGGAGATGGAGGACGCGCTGAACCTCATCCTCATTCTCCATGCCGATCATGAGCAAAACTGTAGCGCCAGCGCAGTTCGCGTCGTCTGCTCCGCTCAGGCGAACCTTTTTGCTTCATGCAGCGCCGGGGTTAACGCTCTTTGGGGGCCCCTTCATGGCGGCGCTAACGTCAAGGTCATGGAGATGCTTGAATCGATCTATCGTGGCGGTTATCGCGCGGAGGACTGTATCAAGGCGGCTAAGGATCGGAATAACCCGTTCAGGCTGTTTGGATTTGGACACCGTGTCTATCGTAATTACGATCCAAGAGCGAAAATTTTGAAATCTGCCTGCGATCGCCTCTTTAACAAACTGAAGCATAATGATCCCCTTCTGGATATCGCGCGCAAGCTTGAGGAACTAGCTCTCAAGGATCCGTACTTTGTTGACAGAAAGCTATATCCAAACGTCGACTTCTATAGTGGCATTCTTTTGCGTGCGATGGGTATTCCTACCAATATGTTTACCGTTATGTTTGCGATGGGACGGCTTCCCGGATGGATTGCTCAATGGAAGGAGCAGCATTTTGCCGATGGGGCTAAGATTATTCGTCCTCGGCAACTTTATGTGGGCAACCCGAAGTCGAATTACATCGAAATGGAAAGACGGTGATCAAGTGATTTCGCCGTCAAATCCTTTATGAAAACATACGTCACAAGTCCGGTCCATACGTTTCAGGGTCGGACTTGCGTCGTATAGTGGTTTTTGTTACTGTTCCAGACGATCGGGATCAGTTTGTAAACCAACGGTTTATTCTTTGAAGACGCCGTTTTTGAAATTGGCGAACGCGTAGAGGCGAGGTTCATGACGTTTAATGAAACGCTCTAAAAAAAGCGAAAAAAAGGCGTCGCGCGAGACTTTGTCGGAACGACGGATCATTCAGGGGATTCTCGACTGGTTCGACGGCGTTCAGACTGAGGTCGAGCGTCGAGAAGCTCCGAACGTCGTTGTGAATCCGGACGACTTTACGGACGAGAACGTCGCCTTGCGTGTAGCGACATTGGGCGGCGTTGCCGAGTCCTCAAAAAGGCAACGTTTGAAGACGCGTCGGGTTTTTCTATTCTTTACTGTTCCTGACAAATGGCGTAAGCTCTCCACAGTCCAAATCCTTTGGCGTTGGTTTGCGGGAAAACGAAATCTCGCAACGATGATCAGCGTTGCTTTTCATTTGACCTTGGCGCTGGTTTTGCTCTCTATTGCTTTAACAGTTCGGGTGGGTACGAAGGGCGTTATCACAGCGGGCTTTGTTCCCGAAGCGGACAATTTGGACTTTGTTGAAGAGTCGGGCAATTCTCTTACAGAAGAAATCTCTTTTGAGGTCGTGCCTGACGCCAGTACAATGGATTCTGATATTGTCGCCGAAGTTCTCGTCGAGGAACAAACGAACGTAGCAGTTGCCAACCAACTTGCGGAGACGAGCGGTGCGAAACTTGTTGACGACGAACTTTTGAATGGAACGGTAGGCGCGGATTCGCAGGGAGGGGGAATCCCGTTTTTTACCAATAACGGTGACGCGACCGGGCGTGCCGCGCGTAAACGCGGCGCCCAGGGACGTAACGGCGACGTCACGAAAGAGAGCGAAGACGCGGTCGAACGTGGGCTCGATTGGTTGGCGCGTCACCAATTGCCAGATGGAAGCTGGTCTTTTGAACTCACTGCCGAAGACGACAATGGACGTTCGAATTCATGTAAATGTACGAACTCCACTGCAACTTCAGGCGGAAGCGCGTATCTCCGACAATTGCATCCGAGTCGTATGGCGGCGACAGCGCTAGCGCTATTGCCATTTTTGGGTTCAGGTTATACGCACGCCGAATCTGGTCCCTATCAGAAAACGGTCGCCAGCGGGTTGCGCTATCTCGAATATCACGCGACGACCAAAGAGGACGGGGTCGATTTTCGCGACGGGTTCATTGACGACGGGGCTTCATATGTGCAGGCTCTCGCAGTTTTAACAATATGCGAAGCCTATGAGATGACAAAAGACGCAAATCTCAAACCTCTTGCGGAAGGTGGAATGCGTTTTATTGAGCGCTCGCAGCTCAGAGACGGAGGTTGGCGTTATCAGTCGATAGGCGATCCTTTATTTCACAACACGATTTCTGGCGACACTTCCGTCCTGGGATGGCAGATGCTGGCGTTGCATTCGGGCGTTTCCGCAGGGTTTTCGCTTCCAGTATCTGTGACGTATCGAGCGGGCAACTTCCTTGACCTCGTTATGGACGATAACGGACGTTCTTATCGTTATCAACCTGGAATGAACGAAGAGGTTTCTAAAAGATGGGGAACGACGGCGGTAGGCGTTCTCATTCGCGAATACCTCGGCTGGAAACCTGGAAACGACCCAAAGAATAAAAACGATCTTGACCGTGGCGCAGAACAACTCGTTAAGTGGATTACCCTTGCTGATAATCATTGGCAGAACGCAAAGAAGACGGCTTTGAGCGGTAGAGTTAAGAATCGAAAGGTGGAGTACGTAAGAGACGGAAGGCTGATTTATAACCTCTATTTTGCGTACTACGCCGCACTTGCCCTTCGAAACTATGGCGGCAAGTATTGGGACGACAGTTATCCCAAGTTGCGTGATCTTCTTGTTTCAACTCAAGCGCGAGCGGCAACTCTTTCATTCAATCAGTGCGAGGATGGAAGCTGGCTCTTCTACGACCAGTATATGAACGATGGAGGAAGACTTTTGAACACGTCCCTTGCGATTCTTATTCTTGAAACTCCATACAGATATCTTCCGATGTATCGTTAAACAAACGCATATTTTTTAGTTAATGAGCGAATGACAGAGGAGCAGTTTAAACAGAAAATATGGTTTGAGAGACGCCCTTTCCTTGATAATATTACGGCTTTAACAAATTATGGGTAGAAGTCGGAATGATACGAGTTAAAATAGGGGATGTGGAGACGTTGGAAGCGACATGTTTCTTTTAGAACGTTCCAAGATCGTATGGTTGCATAGCCGGACAATGGAGGTTTTCCAGCATTTTGTTCGTGTGTTAATACATTACAGCTAACAAGGTTTAACGCAATGAATATTAAATCGTTTATAAAAAGCATTACTCTGCTGATGGTTTTTGCCGTCGCTCAAACCACGTTTGCAGCCGACAGCGATAAATATGTTGTTCTCAACAGTTGGGAAGAGGGGGTTTATACCCTTCGTCAGGAATGCACGAACTCGTTGATTAAGTCCGTCGACGATAAGAAGGTCGATCAGAGTGAATCACGTTTGATTTTTACCTGGCAAATAGACGCGCAGTCGGAAGACGCCGCCGGCGTCCAGAAGTTCAACATGAAGATGCAACGGATTATGGTTAAAATCCGTAGCAACGGAAAAGAGTTGCTCTATTTTGACAGTTCTAATGGCAAATCTACCTCGAAACTGCTCAATGCTGTTTTTGCCCAGATGAAAAGTTCTGTTGTCACGGCAGTGTTTAAAAACGGCGTTCCTGTTGAAATTCAGGGATGTGATAATTTCTGGAAAGATCTTCCCAATCCTGGAGACGAATC